>JBDHGL010000004.1:0-66817 GCA_039589875.1 Gemmatimonadota bacterium | reverse complement strand
TGCGAGAGTACTCGAGGTGGGCGCCGGGGATGGCCGCCTCGCCTTTCGCTACGCGAGCGCCTCCGCCTTCGTCGCCGGGATCGAGCTTTTGAGGGCCGAGATTCGGTCCGCCCGAGAGGCCTGCCTCCTCGATCTCCAACCGCGCGTCACGTTCACCCAAGCCACGGCGCTGGCACTGCCCTTCCGCACCAACGCTTTCGACATCGCGGTCCTCGCGTGGTCGTTGTGATGTGTCTCCCACGAGGGCATGGTCGATGCCCTGGGCGAGATCGCGCGGGTTCTTGCTACCGACGGGGTCCTCGTGGATCTGCGGCCCGTCTCCTCTCAGTGTCCCCTCGATTTCGTTACGCCGGAGAAAACTGTCCGGTTCGGGATGGCAGACGGCACGGGGATGGCGGCCGACGATTCCGCGGCTGACCGTGCCATCGAGGACGCGGTCGAGCGCGGTTGGTTCGTGCCTCGCCGCCGGGTCCAGTTCGACTTCGACTTCTATTGGGACAGCGCCTTCCGGGAGCAGAAGCTGAGGGAAGAGGGATCTGGGACGCGAATCCGCTGCCGGAGAGCCACGATGCTGGCGACCTACCGCAAGGCACGTCCCGCGCCGGATTAGGCGCAGCCCCCGCGCGCTCCGGAGACACCGGCGGGCCCCTGGAGTCCTCCCACATCCGCCCTAGCGACTCTCTGTCGCGCGTCTGTGGTCACTCAGGGGTAGCCAACTCTCCTACACAGCCCAGCGGCATCTGCCCGACAGACTCAGCGGGATCCGGTCGTTTAGTTTTTTGGGTGAGGCTACTTGGATGACGCGGCGTCTACTGATCGTACTCACCATAACCCTGGTAGCGGGTTGCTCGCGCCAACACAGGCTGGAGTGGCCCGGTCTTTGGGCATCCGGCGAATCGCCGTTGTTCTCACCAGAAGCGGCGCTGTACACTAGCACAGGGTTCTTCGCCGAAGATATGTCCGCCCCGCAGTTCTCGATCCGGCTTCCCGATGGCACCTTACTCTCACCGGATCAATTCACTCTCGAGGCGCTCGACGCTCGCGGAGCCGAGGACAGGTACGCTATGAGTCCCTACCACGGTGGAACGCAGCCGCGTGGATTTGCCCGCCAGCTCAAGTATGAGACCGGTAGCGTTTATGCGATGTTCGACGAGGACGGCGAGCTTACTGCAATCTCTGTCCGCCTCCACCTCTGCCGACAGGGCTCGTGGCGTGAGGTGTTGTTCGGCACGAGCACCGTCTCGTGCGGCGACACGTTGACCACGGAGGAGGATCGCGCACTGACTCCGAGAAATGCCATCGCCGTAGGAGGCCCGTACGGAATGAAGATGGTTCCATTGCCCGCCACTCGGGCTGAGCTGGTGGAAGTGTTTGGAGAACCGAAGCGCGAGACTAGCCATATCCCGACTATGGGATGATTCTGACCGCCCTGAATGCCGCGCTGCGCGCCGCGACCCTGTGGAGACAAGGTGGCGGCAGATGAGAATGTCCTTCGGTTCCTTATCTCCCTGTCGCTCCTTGCGCTCGCAATCGCCCTTCTTTTGGCGGGCCTCCACATGACCGTGCGAATCCCGATCAGGCGATCTCGAGGCCAACGCATTATCGCAGGTGTATGCGGCGGGCTCGCAGATACACTCGGCTGGGATGTGCGCGTTGTTCGCGGTCTTTATTTGCTGGCGTCGATTTCCTCTGCCGCGTTCCCCGGCCTCCTGATCTACATCATTCTCTGGGTGTTGATGCCCGAGGATTGAGCTTGGAGGACCGCTTTCTCGCCTTTCAGAGTGTCCCAGCAAAGCGTCCTCCCCCACAGGCGAACGCAAGCGTTTCCCGACAGACGACTCGGAGCTTGGACGTTACCGTAATCTGGGTTGGTAGGCTTTCCCCAAGATGCTGGCTTGGGTGGGCCGAACAGTCCGGCGCGTTGCTCAATCTCAAGCTCTTCTTGAGCGCCCTCCCACCCGACACACCGGTTTGCAGCCTCAAGAAGTGGAGGTGCGACGCGTGAAGATCCAACGCAAGGCCGTACTGGCGGAGTGCGAAGACCAGGAGGAAGGGCGTGCAGACGAGCAGCCCGACTTGACTCCTGCCGAGCACGAGCAACGCAGTGCCAATCGCTTGGAAGGGTGTCAGCAGATGATGCAGAAGATGGCTGAAACAGGTGACGAGCCGACATGTCCGATGGCTTCTATGGCTGAGAGCTTGGCGAGCAAGGCTCGCTATGCGCTCTGGCTCGCGGTACCAGGCGCGCTTCTAATCGGGGGCGGCATCGCCATGCTCGTGCGGCCGCAAGTTCTCCTGTGGCTGATGGCGGGGACATCCATGGTGGTCGGATTCGTCATTCTGGCTGCCGCCGCGGCCATCAGCCGCCTGGCTAGCCAGCTTGCCGAGGCATGATACTGACGCGTAGGGACCGAGAGTTCATTTCCGTAGGCGTCTCAGTGGCGGCGGGGTGCAAGCGTTGCTTTGAAGTCCACGTCGAACAGGCACGATTGCAGGGGGTCACAGAAGACGACATTGCCCATTCGATGAATGTCGGTTTGGACGTTCGGGCGCGTGCCCAGAGAATCACGGAGGAGCACGGGCTCCGCGTGCTGGGACGAACGCTCGCACGGCTTGTCTCGCGGGCCGAGGAGAAAGAAGAGAGCAGTGAAGCAGACACGCCGGGCACGAGAATCGACGAGCTTACAGCCGTCGCTTGCGCCTTTGCCGTGAACTGCGAAACAAGCCTCGAGCGGCACCAGGCTAACGCACGAACCGCCGGTGCGACGGATGAGGAGATTCAAGAAGTCATAAGGATCTCTCGGTTCATCAAGGGCAAAGCGGATTCGCTGTGCTGCAAGCGAATCTGACGAGCCAAGACTAGCGTCCTGAACAGGGCGCTTCCTTCGGGGCAGCCCCTGCTCGTTCACGTTGGAAATAGGTGAGATCAGATGAGACCAATCACGGCCATTTCGGTTGTCCTCTTCGCCCTCATGGCTCTCGGTCACCTGCTACGGGCTCTGGCTGGCTGGGAGCTTGTCATAGGCGCGACGGTCATTCCGATGTGGCCCAGCGTGCTTGTCTTCCTCGTATTTGGCGGAGTGGCCATCATGCTTTGGCGGGAAGCAAAGCGGGGGATGGCGCAAGACATTCTGGAGGCGGTTGAGCGACTCAAGGTTAGTAAGACGTAACGGGCGTCTATGCTCAACCTGATGTGAGGTTGGCTTCCGCAGGGTGCTGAAAGACGGTCCTGGTAGTAGAAGCTCCTAAGACTGGCGCTTCTGGCCAGCCTTCCGGATGCACCAGGTCGTCATGCAGCGCAGGTTCTGGACGTTCGTGGTCTTGATCGGATCGAGCAGCGTCCCGCCGAGGCGCTCGGACGTCTCGAGCAGAAACGATTCGTCCACCAGCAGCCACTCTTGGCCGTCCGGTAGGATGAACCGGCTTCCCCCCAGCGGCTTCAGACGATCCTCGATGCCGATCGTCGTCGCGAGGCGAGCGAAGAGCATCCCTCCGGGAGCCAACACCCTCCACATCTCCTCCAAGATCGAGTCGAAGTGGCTCTCGTCGTCCGCGAAGTGGAGCAGTGCGTTCGCGATGACGACGTCAAAGACGCCATCCGGGAACGACATGGACTCCGCACCCTCGATCCTGAAGTTCTCATCCGGAAGCCGCGGTGCGAGGCGGGCGGCCAGGTCTCGGACCTCGTTCACCCTCTCTTCGTCCCGATCCACCGCATACGCGTCACAGCCGGCGCGCATCAGGTAGACGAGGTTCCGGCCGCTCCCGCAGCCGACGTCCAGAACGCGCATCGACGTCTCGATTCGACCGCGGAGGAGCTGATCGAACAGGTACACGTCGATAGCTCCGAAGTACTCGGCCAGCTCACCGGGATGATCAGGCAAGTTCAAACGTCCTCCGCTTGTGGCATGCCAACACGCGCGAGTCGACCGATCCTCGGCAGAGATCACCAGCGAAACTCCAGTCGGAGAGAGCTCCGCTATAGCCGAAGGCGCCCGATGACAGTCGTAGAGAGGCCGGCGGTGGGTGCATCGCGAAGCGAGCCTACGAGATGCCTGTCGTGAGATCGCGGAGCGATGCGCCCGCCGCCGGTCACAACTCGATCTCGTACTCCTTGAGCTTCCGGTAGAGCGTGCGCTCACCGATCTGGAGTTTCTCCGCCGCCTTCCTGCGGTTACCGCCGACGCTCCTCAGCGTAGCTACGATCGCCTCGCGCTCAAGCTCGGACATCGTCATGCCCGGGACGAACTCGATGTGGTCTTCTGCGTCCGCGGGCGCCTCTTCGCCGGCGCCGGGAAACGGAGTAAAGATCGCGCCGAACTCCGACTCAAGGCCGTCGATCTCCTCGTGCGCGGGCACCTCGATCCCGGTTCCGCCGAGCTGGACACCGGGCTCGAGCAGCTCCGGGTGCTCCGACCGATAGCGCTCGAACTCACCCTTCAAGTCTTCCACGTCCATCTTCAGCTCCACCAACGTGCGGAAGACGAACTCCATCTGCGGAAGCGGCACGCCGCTCGTGTCGGAAGCGTGGACAGGCAGCGAGCCGAGCCCGCGGACCGGCAGCAGGGCCTCACCGCTCCCGGAGCGGATCTCGTCCGGGATGTCCTCGGCCCGAATGACCGAGCCGGGGGCCAGCACGACCATCGATTCGATCAGATTGCGTAGCTCCCTGATGTTGCCCGGCCAGTCGTACCGCATGAGGATCGCCATGGCTTCTGGCGCCAGGCCTTTGAACTCACGGTGGTGCAGCTCGCTGAACTCCCGGATAAACCGCTGCGTGAGTACCGGGATGTCCTCACGGCGCGTGCGCAGTGGCGGGACTTCGATATCGAGCACGTCCAGACGATAATAAAGATCACGGCGAAACTGTCCCGTTTGCACCGCTTCCTGTAGATCTCGGTTCGTGGCGGCGACCACCCGCACGTTGACCTGGATTTCGACGCTGCCGCCGACCCGCATGAAGCGCTTCGACTCCAACACCCGGAGGAGCCGGGTCTGGGTCGATGGCGGCATCTCCGCGATCTCGTCCAGCAGGAGCGTCCCTCCGTCGGCGAGCTCGAACATGCCCCGACGAAGCGAAGTAGCTCCAGTGAAGGCGCCCTTCTCGTGACCGAACAGCTCGGACTCGAGAAGCGATTCCGGGAGCGCCGCGCAGTTGACCGCGATAAACGGCTTGGCCCTGCGGGGCGACAGGCTGTGTATCGCGCGGGCCACGAGCTCCTTACCGGTACCGCTCTCGCCGGTGAGTAGGACGGTCGAGGCGACCGGGGCGATCAGATACACCTTCTCGAGGACGGCACGGATCCCGTCCGTCCGCCCGATAATTCCTGTATCGAGCTGCAGCTCGTAGCGCTCCAGCTCCTGGGCCAGCACCACCTGTACTTCTTCAGGCGTCGGGTACGCGGGCAGACATGCATCCACCTCGTAGCGGTCGAGGAGTGGTGGGCAGCTGTCGAGATCGGGAGTGTTCAGCGCGATGATCGGCGGCCGCGGGATCCGGGCGCTCAGCGGCGCACGCATCCGCTCCGCCTCCTGGCTTTGGGGGTCGCCGGTCAGGATGAGCGCGACTGAAGTCTCCGCGGCCCGGCCGTCCATCTCGAGAGCCTTCTCGATCATGAGGACATCATGGCGATCCGCCAGCACCGCCTCACGGATCGGGACAGCCGCTTCGAGGTTCTTCGTGTCTATGAAGACGAGGGCCACCTAGCCTCCTCCCGGACCGTGACAGGTCTCGCCTCTCAGAAGCTCCGCCGCGTGATCGACGATGTCGGCGAGGATCTCCAGCCCGTCGGTCACCCCTGACGGGCTCCCCGGCAGGTTCACGATCAGGGTTCGCTGCCGGATCCCGGCCAAGCCCCGACCGAGGGACGCGAAGGGCGTATTCTCGATGCCGGTCGCGCGGATTCGTTCAGCGATTCCAGGTACCTGGCGGTCGAGCACAGCAGCCGTCGCGTCGGGCGTCACATCTCGAACGGCGATTCCGGTACCTCCGGTCGTAATCACGACGTCGACCGCTCGCGAGTCCGGCCACCGCCTGAGGACCTCTTCAATGGCCGGCGCCTCATCCGGCACGACCTGACGCTCGGTGATCTGGTACCCTCGCTCGGCCGCCCATTCTTCGATCCGATCGCCGGATGTGTCCTCTCTCCAGCCCTCGCTCACGCCGTCGGAGACCGTGAGAATGGCGAGTCGGACTCCGGCGCCCTCCGGCTCCGGGTTAGCTGCCTCGGGCTCGGGGCCGGCTGCCTGGTGGCTCACCGCTTGAGAGACCCGTTCGTGTAGAACGGTGTGCTTGAGACCTCGCCGCGAACCTCGCTGTCCCGGATCAGAATCTGCACCGCGGCCTCCGGCGCAGCATCGGTCGGCAGATAGGCCGTCGCGATGCCGTATCCCAGGGACGGGCTCACCGTCCCGCTTCGAACGGTGGCAACCGGCTCTCCCCGGTAAACGACCTCGTAGCCCGGACGTGGGAAGCCTCGCTCGGTAAGCCTGATGCCGGACAGCCGTCGCGAAACGCCTTCCGCCTTTTGACTTTGCAGGGCGGCGCGGCCGACGAACTCTCCCTTGTCCAACTTCACGAGCCAGCCCAAACGCGCCTCGAGCGGGGTCGTGTCGTCATCGATGTCGCTGCCGTAGAGGGCGTAGCCCATTTCCAAACGAAGCGTGTCGCGCGCCCCCAAGCCCGCCGGGGTCACCTCGACCTCGCCATCGAGAAGCGTATCCCACAGGACGCCCGCCCGATCCGGAGCTACATACAGCTCGAACCCGTCCTCTCCGGTGTAGCCCGTGCGGCTGATGACGGCAGGCACTCCAGCGACCTCTCCCTCGGCAAACCAATAGAAACCGATTCCATCCAGGTTCGTGTCGGTGAGTGGATCGAGAGCTGCCTGCGCCAGGGGTCCCTGAAGCGCCAACAAGGCGATCTCTTCGCTCTGATCGGCGAGGTCGATCTCGAACCGATCGGCGTAGCCCGAGATGTGAGCCCAGTCTTTGTCGATGTTGGCGGCATTTACCACGAGCCGAAAGGAGTCTTCCCCCATTCGATAAACGACGAGGTCGTCCACGACACCGCCGCTCTCGAAGCACATGGCGCTGTACTGCGCCTGGCCGATCGCCAGCGCCGCCGGGTCGTTCGTCGTTACGTACGAGACGAAGTCCTCGGAACCCGGGCCGGCGACGGCGAACTCGCCCATGTGAGACACGTCGAACAAGCCTGCCGCCTCTCGCACCGCAAAATGCTCGGCCCGGATGCCGGCAGGATACTGGACCGGCATGGCGAAACCGCCGAACGGTACCAGCTTGGCGTTGAGCCGGACGTGTTGTTCGTGGAGAGGCGTGGTCTTGAGCGTAGAGGTGTCCAGCGTCATCGCGTCATCCCTTCATTCTGCTGTCTCGGCCATTAGGGTCAGGAGCAGGGCCTTCTGTAAGTGGAGCCGGTTTTCGGCCTCCTCCCAGACGCGCGAGCGCGGGCCGTCAATCACCCCGTCCGTGACCTCTTCGCCGCGGTGAGCGGGAAGGCAATGGAGAAAGATCGCGTCGTCGGAGAGCGCCATGAGGCTCGTGTCGACCTGATAGCCCGTGAACGCCTCACGTCGCTCACGTGCCTCCTCCTCCTGTCCCATCGACGCCCACACATCGGTCGTGACCACGTGCGCGCCACGAACCGCTTCCTCGAGATCACGCACCAGCCTCACCGAGGTCGCTTCTCCGGCCCGGGCGAGGTCTTCGGGGTTTGGCTCATACTCCGCCGGCGTCGCCAGCCTCAACTCGAAGCCCAGCCTCGCCGCCGCGTTGAGCCAGGAGTTCGCCATGTTGTTCCCATCCCCGACCCAGGCGACGATCAAGCCGTCCAGATTGCCACGTTCCTCACGGACGGTCATGAGATCCGCCATCACCTGGCATGGATGGTAGCGGTCCGTGAGTCCGTTGATGACGGGCACCGAGCCGGCGGCCGCGAATTCGGCCACATCACTCTGGGCAAACGTGCGAATCATCACGGCATCCAGGTAGCGCGACAGCACGCGGGCCGTATCGGAGATGGTCTCCCCCCGGCCGAGCTGGATATCGTTGGCGGACAGGAAAAGCGCATGGCCGCCGAGTTGGTACATCCCGACCTCGAAGGAGACGCGGGTCCGAGTCGAGCTCTTGGCGAATACCATCCCGAGAGTTCGTCCGGCGAGGGGGCGGTCCCAGCCGGCGCGTCCGGCCTTGACTGCCTCGGCGAGATCCAGGAGCCTCTCGAGCGACTCCCTGGACCAGTCGGCAATCGACAAGAAGTGAGACTCGGCTCTTCCGATCACCCGTACGTCCCTTCCACCGGTTGTCGGCCCCTAGAGGATATAGCGGCGCAGGTCTTCGTCCTCGGCGATCTCGGCGAGGCGCTGCCGAACGAACTCTCCGTCCAACGATAAGGCTCCGCCTCCCGAGTCGGGCAGGTCGAACATCACGTCCTCGAGTAGCGTGGTCATGACGGTCTGCAGGCGGCGCGCTCCGATGTTTTCGGTCTGCTGGTTTACCTCCGACGCGATCCGGGCGATCTCGAGAATGGCATCCTCGGAGAACTCGAGCTCCAGGCCCTCGGTTGCGACGAGCGCCCGGTATTGGATGAGCAAGGCGTTCCTAGGTTCGCGCAGGATCCGCACGAAATCCTCCTCCGTGAGCCGGCGCAGTTCTACGCGAATCGGAAAACGGCCCTGTAGCTCGGGGATCAGGTCGGACGGCTTGGCTACGTGGAACGCTCCGGCGGCAACGAACAGAATGTGATCGGTAACGACCATTCCGTAGCGGGTCTGCACGGTGGACCCTTCGACCAAGGGTAGCAGGTCTCGCTGCACGCCTTCCCGCGACACATCCGGCCCCACGCCGCCGCCTCCGCCGGCGATCTTGTCCAACTCATCCAGAAAGACGATCCCCATGTTTTCGACCCTGTCGAGCGCCTCGTCGATCACCTCCTCCATGTCGATGAGCTTGTCCAGCTCCTCGGAGAAGAGCACTCGCCTGGCCTCGCTGACGCTCATCCGGCGGCGGCGCGTCTTCTTCGGCATCATGTCCTGGAGCACCTCCCCGATGTTCCAGTCCAGCCCATCCATGCCCGGTGCCTGCAGATCGAGCACGGGCATCGACGACTCGGTGACCTCCACGTCAACCTCGCGCTCTTCGAGCTTCCCATCCTCAAGCAGGCCGCGCAGCTTCTCGCGCGTTCGCTTGCGCCGAGCCCTTACCTCATCGTCCAGGGCCTCTTCTTCGGCGACTCCCGTCGCTCCCACGAGGAACTTTCGGGCGCTGTCTCCGTCCGGCGCGGCAGGCGGGGACGGCTCGGCTACGGGAGGAAGCAGCAGGTCCAGAAGCCGCTCGTCCACTCTCTGAGCGGCCGTCTCACGGTTCTCGTCCTCACGCTCGCCCCGGACCATGTTGATGGATATCTCGACGAGATCGCGGACCATCGACTCGACGTCGCGACCTACGTACCCGACCTCTGTGAACTTGGAAGCCTCGACCTTGATGAACGGCGCCCCCGCAAGACGGGCCAACCGGCGGGCGATCTCCGTCTTCCCCACACCCGTCGGACCGATCATGATGATGTTGTTCGGAAGGATCTCGTCGCGAAGCTCGTCTTCGACCTGTCGCCTGCGCCAACGGTTACGAAGCGCGATGGCCACGGCCTTCTTCGCCGCGCCCTGGCCTATGATATAGCGATCTAGCTCTTCGACGATCTGGCGGGGCGTGAGGGACGCGAGACCTGCTCCGTCGGCGCCCGCGCCGTTATCGACCGACGCATTCTCGACATCACTCTCCGTCTGCCCCTCATCCGCTTCGCTCGCATCGAGGCGCTCCCGGAGATCCTCGATCTCTACGCTTCCTTCCACGTCAGTCCTTCTCCTCCAGCTCCAGAACGGTGATCTCCTCGTTGGAGTACACGCAGATCTGCCCGGCGATTTGGAGAGACCGGTGCACCATCTCCGACGCCGTGAGCTCCGAGTGGTCCATAAGTGCCCGGGCGGCGGCCAGCGCGTAGGCTCCGCCAGACCCGAGGGCCAGGATACCATCATCCGGCTCGATGACCTCGCCGCTTCCGGCTACCAGAAGGCTGTGCTCATGATCGGCCACCGCGAGCAGGGCCTCCAGGCGGCGAAGATAGCGGTCGCTTCTCCACTCCTTCGCTAGCTCGACCGCGGCACGTGTCAGGTTGCCGGGGTGGCGCTCGACTTTCGACTCGAACTTCTCGAACAGGGTCAACGCGTCGGCCACGCCGCCCGCGAAGCCGGCCAGGATTCGACCGTCCATCATCGTTCGCACCTTTTCGGCGTGCGCCTTCACGATGGTGTCGTTCATCGTCACCTGGCCATCGCTGCCAATCGCCACCTTTCCGTCACGTCTAATGCAGACGACGGTTGTGCCGCGAAACTTTGTGGCTCGGGTGTACCTGTTCTCGTGACCGTTCATATCGGCTCTCGATTCCGCCGGGAGTTCAGTGGGCTCTCGGGTGTGCCTGCTTGTACACGCGCCGCAGTTTGTCGGTAGTAGTGTGCGTGTAGATGCGCGTCGTTGAAAGACTGGCGTGTCCGAGAAGCTCCTTTACGGCCACCAGGTCGGCACCGTTGTCCAGGAGATGCGTGGCGAACGAGTGACGAAGCGCGTGCACCGACAGGCCTTCGCCGCACGCCACCACCTCGAGGGTGCGACCGACCGTGCGCTGGATCTGACGACGCGATAGCCGGCTCCCGTGGCGAGAGACGAAGAGCGGAGCCTCCGGAGCTCCTTTGACCTCTCCAACCCTTTCCTGGACGGGCAGCCGGGCTCTGCGAGCCCGCTTCCGCCCTGCAACGAGCTCATGGCGCGCCGGAAGGTACGCCTGTATCGACGCCGCCGCGGGACCGCCGAACGGCACGATGCGCTCTTTCCGACCCTTACCGAGAACCCGCACCTGGCGAGTGCGCAGGTCCACGCTCTGCAGATCCAGACGCTCCACCTCACTCAGTCGCAAGCCACTCGAATAGAGAAGCTCCAGCAGGGCCCGGTTTCTGAGCGCCAGGAATCCCCCTTCCTTCTCGGCATGCGCCCGGAGAAGGACGAACAGGTCATCCGCCTGCACTTCGCTAAGGTAGCCCGGCAGCTTCCGGGTTCGCTTCGGTGCTCGAACCAGCCGGGCCGGGTTGTGCGGGATCCGGTCCGTCTGATGCAGGAAGCGAAAGAACGCCCGAGTCGCCGACAGCTTTCGTGCGATGGTCGATCGCTGTAGACCGCGCTTCTCCAACGAGCCGAGGAAGGAGCGAAGCGCCATCCGGTCGATCGCCTCCCAGCTCCAATCGGTTGAGGCCAGGTAGTCACGCAAGAAATCGACGAATTCCCCGAGATCTCGACGGTAGGCTGAGATGGTGTGGGGAGAGAGTCCGCGCTCGTTTTGCGCGTATCGGAGAAAATCTTCGACGGCCTCGGTCATCCGATCCCGTCGATCAGCGTGATCGACTCCGTTTCGGGCGAGCTCTCTTCTTCGCGATCAACTCGACCGCCGTATCCAGCGAGAGCGCGTCGATCTCGCTGCCCTTCGGCACCGAAGCGTTCGTTTTCCCGTGCTTTACGTAGGGCCCGTATGGCCCATCGTAGATCGCCACGGGATTGCCGTCATCCGGATGCTCGCCCAGCTCGCGAAGCGGTTTCGAGGCGCCGCGGCGGCGACCCTTCTTGGGTTGGGCCAACAGCTCGAGCGCCCGCTCGGCCGGGAGGTCGAGAAGATCATCGTCTTTCTTGAGCGATCTGTAGTCGCCATCGCAAACGACGTAGGGCCCATATCGACCGATTCCCACCTTCACGGGCTTCCCGGACTCCGGGTGCTGCGCCACTTCATAGGGCATGGCGAGCAGACGAAGTGCTGTGTCCAGCGAGACGTCGCCGGGCTCCATGCCGGACGGAAGGGACGTGCGCGGCGGCTTGGTCTTCTTCGTCCCCTTGCCCTTCGCTTTCGGCACCTCCTCGACTTCGCCGAGCTGTACGTATGGCCCGAACCGGCCGATCATGAGATAGACCGTCTTCCCGGATTCAGGATCCTCGCCGAGCTCGGCCGGGCCCTCCGCCTGCTTCTCGAGCAGAGCCACCGCTTCCTGGTTCGAGAGGTCGGCCGGAGCGATCTCATCGGGGATGGAAGCCGTCAGGCGGTCACCGTCGCGCTGCGCCTCCAGGAAGGGCCCATACCGGCCGATACGCACCTTCGCCTCCAGACCGGGGAGCTCTAGCGTGGAGGCCTCACGAGGATCGATCTGCGATTCGTGCTCCAGCAGACGTGCCTCGAGCCCTTCCTCTCCGGAGTAGAAGCCCTCTAGGTAGCCCCTCCACTCGACCTCGCCTCCGGCAATCTCATCAAGCGACTCTTCCATCCCCGCGGTGAATCCGGTATCCACCAGATCGGGAAAGTGCTCCTCGAGCAGCCGGGTCACGGCGAACGCGGTGAAGCTCGGTATGAGCTGCTTACCTTCGCGCCGAGCGTAGCCGCGCTCCTGAATGGTCGAGATGATCGCCGCGTAGGTGCTGGGTCGGCCAATGCCCTTGCCTTCCAGAGCCTTGACCAGACTGGCCTCGGTGTAGCGGGACGGAGGCCGCGTCTCGTGCGACAAAGCCTCGAGCTCTTTGAGGTCGAGAGCGTCGCCCTCTGTCAGCGGCGGAAGAAGCACCTCCTGATCCTCGAGAGCGGCGCGAGGATCGTCAGATCCTTCTACGTACGCCCGGAAGAAGCCGGCGAACTCGAGCACCTTTCCGGTGGCACGGAACTCCGCATCATCGGCCTCGATCGAGACGGAAAGGTGGCGCTGCCTGGCATCCGCCATCTGGCTGGCCAACGTGCGCTTCCATATGAGCTCGTAGAGGGATTTCTCTCGTCCGGAGAGCTTCAGCTCGTCGGCGGTTCGCATCCGAGTTCCGGCAGGCCGGATTGCCTCGTGTGCCTCCTGCGCGGCCTTCGCCTTGGTCCTGAATCGACGCGGCTTGGCGCTCAAGAACGGTTCGCCGTATCGGTCGCGAACGGTCCGCCGAATCGCCTCCACGGCCTCACCGGACAGCTGCACCGAATCCGTGCGCATGTAGGTGATCAGCCCGGCCTCGTAGAGCGACTGAGCGACCCGCATCGTGTCGCGAGCGGCCAGATTAAGCTTCCGGTTGGCTTCCTGTTGAAGGGTGGACGTGGTGAACGGCGCATACGGGCTGCGCTTGGCGGTTCGCTCGTCCACCGAGGCGACGCGGAAGGCCGCATCCGCCAGCCGGTCCCGAAGCTCGTTCGCCTCCTCGCCGCCGAGAAGACGGATCTCCCGGTCGGCGAGAAGCCGGCCGGTCGTCTCATCGAAGTCTTTGCCAGTCGCCACTCGCTCGCCGGCCAGCGACCGAAGGACCGCGCGGAACTCCTGCGCTTCGTGGGCCAGCCGCGCGGCGAGATCCCAGTACTCTGCAGAGCGGAAAGCCCTGCGCTCGCGCTCGCGCTCGACGAGCAGCCGTACGGCCACAGACTGCACCCGTCCGGCCGATAGACCAGGTGAGATCTTCTTCCAAAGCAATGGAGACAGCTTGAATCCGACCAGCCGATCCAGTATCCGCCTAGCCTGCTGTGCCTCCACGAGGCGCATGTCCAGCGCTCCCGGGTTCTCAACGGCTTCCAGAACGGCCCGGCGCGTGATCTCGTTGAACCGCACGCGGCGGAAGCGTTCGCCGTTCTTCTTCCAGCCGAGCTGCTCGGCGATGTGGAAGGCGATCGCCTCGCCCTCTCGATCGGGGTCCGTAGCGAGAAGCACGTCGTCCGCGCCCTTCGCCGCCGTCCGGAGCCGCTTGATCACCGGCCCCTTCCCCTGGATGGTCACGTACTCCGGCTCGAAGCCCGCTTCGACGTCGACACCAAGCCCGCTTCGAGGCAGGTCTCGCACGTGGCCGACCGTGGCCTCGACCAGGTATCCATCGCCGAGGTACCGCCCGAGCGTGCGCGCCTTGGCGGGCGACTCGACGACTACCAGATGTTTTCCGTTCCCGTCTCGGGGACTTCGCTCCGTCACGTCACTCCTCGGCAGAACCCTGGGGCGGCTCCTCCGCTACCATTCCTTTTGGCTCGCATAACCCGGAAACCATCGTCAGGATCCCGTGCCCGTGCTCGAGGTCGGGCGGCCTCGCGCTTGCATTCGGAGAAGCTCCACAACGAGCCCGGCGACCTCCTCCGGCGCGGAGACCCCGCTTTCCACGCTGATTTCGGCCCTCTCGTACGCGGCCGCTCGGTCCTCTAGGAGGTGCGCGAGCGACTCCCTCGGACGATCTGGGTCCAGCATCGGTCGGGCGGTGACGTCGCTGCCGATGCGCTCCCAAGCCTGCTCCAGGCTGACTCGCAACCAGACGCGTACCGAATCCGGCCAGCGGTCGCGGAGCTCCGGCCGCGCCATCCAGCCGCCGCCCACGGCCAGAACCGTCCCGGTCGCGGCGTCGTGGCGCTCGGCAACCGCCGCTTCCATCTGCCTGAATGCGCGCTCCCCATCCTCCGCGAAGATCCGTGCGACCGACCGGCCTTCGTAGCGTTCGACTTCCGCGTCGAGATCGACGAACGTGTAACCGATTCGCTCGGCGAGCAGTTTCCCGATGGTGGACTTCCCCGCTCCCATCATGCCTACGAGGACGATCTTTTCGGGCAATACGCTCACCGCGGCGCCTGTGCCGCTACTCGCCTTTCGGTCCGCCACCGGTTATCCGCTCAAGGTACATCTCGTAGTTGTCCCGCATCTCTCCGAGGCTGTCTCCGCCGAACTTCTCGCACATAGCGTCCGCCAGCACCAGCGCGACCATCGCTTCACCAACCACGGAGGCGGCCGGGACCGCACACACATCGCTGCGCTCCCGCACGGCCGCGGCCTGCTTGCCGGTGCGCAGGTCGACGCTGTCCAGCGGTCTCATCAGGGTGCTGAGCGGTTTCATCGCCACCCGGATCACGAGCGGCTCGCCGGTGGTGACGCCGCCCTCGAGACCACCGGCCTGGTTCCGTCTTCGACGGTAGCCGCCTGCGACGGACCGGGTGGGGTCTTTCTCGATCTCGTCGTGCACTTCCGAACCGCGAGACGCCGCTGCCTTGAAGCCCGCGCCGATCTCCACGCCCTTCATGGCCTGGATCGACATGACGGCGGCGGCCAGTCGCCCGTCGAGGCGCTGGTCCCAAGAGACGTAGCTCCCGAGACCGACCGGAAGACCGGTGGCCACGATCTCGAACACCCCACCGAGCGTATCCCCTTCCGCTCCCGCCGCATCGATCGCCTCGACCATCGCGCTCGCGGCGTTCGAATCCAGACAACGTACCGGCGAGGCGTCGGCCATCGGGTTGAGGGCGGACGGTAGAGGGTCCTGCCTGCCCGCCGCTACTTCGCCGATCCGGATCACGTGGCTCGAAACCATCACACCGAACTCGGCGAGCAGCTGCTTGGCGATCGCGCCGGCCGCCACCCGCGCCGCCGTCTCACGGGCGCTCGACCGCTCGAGGATGTCGCGCGCATCCGTCCGCTGGAACTTGAGAAGACCGACCAGGTCGGCGTGCCCGGGTCTCGGTAGGAAGATCCGGCGGAGTTCCTCGTCATCCGCATCCGGGACCGGCTCCACCGACATCGCCCGCTGCCAGTTCTCGAAATCGCGGTTCCGGATCCAGACCGTGATCGGAGAGCCGAGCGTTTCTCCGAGGCGAACCCCGCTCCGGACCTCGCCCGCATCGCTCTCGATCTTCTGGCGCTCACCACGTCCGTGACCCCGCTGCCGCCGGCCGAGCTCTGCAGCGATGTGCCCGGCGGATACAGGGAAACCCGCAGGGATCCCTTCCAGGATCACGGTCATCCCTCGGCCGTGAGATTCCCCGGCTGTGGTGAAGCGAATGGACCTCATCATGGACGACTCATACATCCAGGCGGGCGCCAAAGCGAGAGCCCCGGGCCTGCCCTCCGCGAGCCCGGGGCTTCGAGACCGCTGCCGAGAGGCGGTCGGAACGGCGAAGAGCCTCGCCGCTACGACGGCTCCATGATGTGCGGGGTTACGAGGATGATCAGGTCGATCTTCACCTCGCGTTCCTTCCGTGTCCGGAAAAGCGCACCGAGAAGCGGCAGGTTCATCAGGCCGGGAATTCCGGTTTCGCTCCGGCTCACCTCCGATAGCGTGAGCCCACCGATGACGGCCGTCTCGCCGTCATCGACAAGGAGTCGGGTTTCTCCGATCTGACGCTTGATGACGAAGCCCACATCGCTGGTGGCCTGCTCCACTCCGGATCGCTGGGCGGAGAGCTCCATCAGCACCTGGTTGTTGTTCGTGACGTGAGGCGTCACCTCGAGGATGATCCCGGTGTCCTCGAAGAAGACGTTGATCCGGGCGTTCTCGACCTGGGCTCCCTCCTCGAGCACCCGAACCGGAGTCCGCTCGCCGACCTGGATGTACGCGCGGTGATTGTCCAGAACCTGTACCGACGGAGCTGCCTGCACATCCGCCAGCTGGTTGGCTTCCAGCGCCTCGATCCAGGCGAACAGCGAGTAGCCCCCAAAGGCGAGCGTCGTGAGCAGCGAGAGCGCGGGCTGCGCCACCCGGTTGTTCGCGTTGGCCAGGGTCGCCACGGCATCACCGGCGATATTCACGATGTTGTTGTTCGTGAGCTCGAAGAACTGCTCGTTGTCCTGGATGATTCCGTCGCCGTTCAAGTCTTGAACCTGAGGCGGCTTCGTTGGATCGATAACCGAGATAGCCTGGTTCAGGCCCTGCGTCACGAACGCCCCGTCGGTCTGTTTCAGGTCGTACACTATGCCCAGTTCGAAGACGTCGGTCCGGTCCACGAAGACGATCTTCGCCTCGATCGCCACCTGGGGGATTTTCCGATCGAGAACGCTCACCAGGCTGTCCATGCGTTCGACCACGGGCGGGATATCCGTGACGATTACCGAGTTGGTTCCCTGGTAGGCGACCACTTGCCCGAGATCCGGCGTGACCAGCTGCTGCAACGTCGTCGCCACTGAATCGGCGTCGGCATAGTTGATTCGGATCACGCGGGTCTCGCTCTGCAGCGACTCGCGTGCGATCAGGCTGTCCAGCCGGTCCACAACGATGATGCCGCCGTGGGTCACCCTCCAGCCCAACCCTTGCGCGGCCAGAATCGCGTCGAGCGCCTCATCCCACGGGCGGTCGCGGATCTCGATGCCGCGGACCAGCTGCGAAGCCACAGCCGCGTTCGGAACGATGGAGATATCGGCGAACTCGGCGAAGCCGGCGATCACGTCGAGGACGCTGGCGCTGTCGTACGTGACCGTGATTCTCGGCTGTGCCTGGGAGACGGAAGCGAGCCGCTGGGTCGAATTGATCGTGACGACATCCGGATTCGCGGGAGCAGCGCCGCCCGCTCCGGGCGCCGAAAGGGCCATCTCGGCTTCGACTCCGTCGAGGCTCGTGCTCCACGGTTCGAACGGCGGGCCGGGATTCCGAAATCGCACTCGCACGACCCCGCCCTCGACATCTACCGAGTAGATCGGAGCGAAGGTGAGGTCGATCACCAGCCGAACGACATCATCCAGAAACTGGCTGGTCCTGAGGCGAATTACGCCGCCCCGACCGATCTCTTCGTAAGCGTAGCGCGGGAGCGCGTGGTGGGCTCCTCGCAAATCCAGGATCAGGCGAGTCGGTCCCTCCAGGAGGAAGTCGCTGACCTGGATCGCGCCCTCCGCGATGATGACGATCTCGGTCTGCCCGCTGACGGCCGCGATCTGGATCTCGGTGATCGGCTCTGCCTCTACAGGACCCTCCGCGGCCCATGTAGCGGCCGCCAGGATGATAGCGAGCAGCTTTTGAACGATCATTCTCCCTGCCCCCGTTCCTTCTTGACTCGCAGGATTGCCTGCCTACTGACCCCGAACGTGGAGATGCCGAACACGACCTCGTCTACGCGAATCTCGACAACCCGGGCCGTCCCAACGCCCTCCCCTTCGCGAAGGCGGTAGCGCTTCTCCGTGTTCCGGTCCGCGATCACGGCGATGGACCCGACCTCGGGACTGAACACGATGCCCGTCACCTCGAGGTCCTCGAAGCGCGGACCGCTGGCATTGAAGGTGGTCAGCGGTCGGAAGGGATCTCGCCGTCCACGGCCGCGATAGTCGAACTCTTCTCGCTCATAGCCCAGGATGGAGTCCGACATCACGCCCTGCAGCAACGGATCCGACGATTGCGCGGCCGCCTGCTCCGGCGCCATCAGCCCCGTGACCAGGACGATCGAGACTGCCGCCAGAGCTCTAACCACCCGAGTCTCCGGCGCCTGCTCTCGCCGGCAGATTCGTCGCCGCCGGGAGCACGAACGTCTCGAGCTGGAAATAGGCGGTGACCGGTTGGCTCGACGGATCGGCGCCCTGGACCGGGAGAATCTCTCTAACCTGTGGCCGCACGATGCGATCGAAGGAAGCAACCCGGGTGAGGAAATCTCCCAGGTCATGATAGGACCCTTCGACCTCCATCTCCCAGTTCTGTCTGAGGAAGTAGGCTGCTGAATCGGCCTCGGCTTCGATCGGTATCACGTTTCTGAGGTCGAGATTCAGGGCCTCGCTCTCGGAGGCGATAGCCTCGTAGATCTCGGGCACCTCCGCGCCGGTCGGCACGAGCCTCTCCAGGGCAGCAAAGCGAAGCTCGGCCAGCGCGAGATCCTCGCGCAGGCGATCGAGATTCTTGGTGCGCTCTCGGGCCATCCGGTTCTGCATCTCCATGTCCGCGACGCGGTCCTCCAGCAGATCGAGCTCCGCGACCCTCGGCGCGTAGACGTAGAAATAGAAAAGAAAGGCGAGGGCGACCGGCAGGATGATGCCGAGTACTCGATACTGATCCTTCGGATCCTCGGGAAGCAGCCGCATCAGTCCGCCGCACTCTCGGTGCCGCGCTCGACGGGAGGCGGCGTATAGTCGACCAGAAGCGTGAAGGCGTGAACTTCGATCTCCGCGTTCTCCGCCTCCTGTTGTTGGCTTCCCAGGATGCGAACGAACCCCAGGTAAGGCGACGCCTCGAGCCGGCGCACGTATTCGGTGACCGCCAGCGCCGTGGCGGCCATCCCCCGGATCTCGATCGTCAGGCTGGGGAGCGGTGAGATCTCCTGGAGCGACGTCAGCCACACGAAGTTCGGGAGGGCCTCGCTAACCTCATCCAACACATGCGGCCACACGAAGCGACCCTCGTCCAGGGTCCGAATGATGCCTACCCTGTCGCGGATCAGCTGCTGGCGTTCCGTGAGGCTGTCGCTGAGGGCCCGCAGATCCGACATGCGCGCCGAGTCGGCGACGGCGACCTCGAGCTGCTCCTGCAACCCGGCATCCCGTGAGCGGTTCAGGAACCAGAACGCTGCCATCAGAAGAGGGACCCCGACCAGAACCGCCATCATGGCCGTCATCCAGTGGCTCCGCGCGCTCGGTCGTCCGCGGACGGGCCGGCCCTTCTGCTGGCGCCGGCGCTTCGCCTTCGCCTTGACGCCTTCCGGGTGAAGGTTGACCTCGATCATCAGAACTGCCTGAGGGCGAGGCCGACCGGAAGCATCATCATCGGCGCCACGGCGTCCAGGTCGATCCCGTTGAGCGCTTCGGGCTTGATCTGTATTCGCTCGAAGGCACTCGTGATCTGCGTCTCGACGCCGAGGCGCTCGGCGAGAGATTCGGCCAGGCCGGGCACGCTGACGCCGCCACCGGACAGGTAGAGACGTCCGATGCCGATACCGATCTCGTGGGTGTCCAGGAACGCTGCCGCTCGTTCCACGCCCCGGGCGATCTCCTGTGCTCTCTGCCCGAGGAACTCGGAGAACAACGCGCCCGATCCATCACCTCGCATCACGCCCCGCGATTCGTCGGGACTCAAGCCGTGCTCGGCCTCGAGCTCCGCGGCAAGGCGTCGTGTCCCGAACGTGAGATCTCGCGTGAGGACCGGAATGCCCTGATCGAGCACGTTCACCGTGGTGGTGTCGTGCCCCACGTTTATCAGAGCGGTCAGACCCTCCATGGCCGCCGGGTAGTTGACCTCGAGCGCGTTGTGGAGAGCAAACGCATCCACGTCGACAACTCGGGGAGCCAACCCCGCCTCCTGCAGGATCGCCACGCGACTCTCGACGATTTCCTTTTTGGCCGCGACCAGCAGGACCGTCATCTGAAGGCCCTCGCCATCGGGATCGGTGATCTCGAAGTCGAGCTGCACGCTGTCCATCTCGAACGGGACGTGTTGCTCGGCTTCCCAGGGGATCACCTCGCGGGCCTCCCCCTCATCCATGCGGTCCATCCGGATGAGCTTGATGATAACGTCGCGTCCGCCTACCGAAGCGACCACGTCGCGGGCGGTGATCTGTTCTTCTTCGAATAGAGAGGAGAGGAGCTCGACGACGAGGCCGGGCTCCACGATGTCGCCGTCGAGGATGGCCTCACCCTCGATGGGCCGCATCGCGAGTTGCTCGATCTGCGGGAGATCTTTTGCGTGGTCGATCACGGCCACCTTGATGTAGCCGCTCCCGAGGTCGACGCCTACGGTCTTTTTTTTACGGCCGAGGCCAATTGACGGCATGTAGTTTTGTGGCTCTCTACCCTCACCAAATGGGTCGGCAGAAGGGTCCCGGAAGGCGAGTCTGCGCAAACGTATGGGCCACCTAAACGCGTGTCAACGCGAGGGCTTTTGGGGTCGCTTGGCGCTAGTTTCGGAGGAAAATTACGTGGTCTGTGGATTCCGATCGAGAGGACCCAACCCGGCTCGGACCCTTTGGTGGCGCTGCGATCAGACGGATGCGGACAGCCGCGATGTCCCTCAACCGGGCCGGTTTGACCGACGTGAGCTCCGCTCCGTCCGCCAGCAAGTAGGAGAAGCCGGAAGCCGAATCGAACGGCGCGGCTACCTCCTGTCCGTTCCGTCGAGCCGCCAGACCGGGAGCGAAGCTAGAAGCGGACAGCCCGAAGGTGAGCTTTCCGTAGGTGCGAATGATCGCTCCCTTTCCGGGGGCTCGGCCGTACCGTGCGCGCCACCCGGCCATCTCCCGGTACCGACTCGAGGAGACGTTCAGTGCCGTGCCGTTTCCCTCGCAGATCGACCTCGGACCCGCACCCTTCGTCTTCAGGGCCGCGGTCCAACCATCCAGCAGGGTGAAGATCGAATCGTAAGGCTCGGAGACCGCCGTGCCTCGAAAGCTCGACGGCACATTTGGCGCCCGGACGCTGTCGAATACCACGAGAGCTATCCGGTCGACGGACGTCGAGTCGCAAACCACCGCTCGCGATACGTCGAATCGGAGCGCAAGCGAATCGTGCTCGGCCACGAGGAAGTCACCGGCCGATGCCTGCCGAATCTCAGTGGCGAGCAAGTCGATCGTGCCTCGTAGGTTCTGGCGCGCGGCAACAACGTCCCTGCTCCATGCGTAGAAGCGAGCGTTGCCGATGAAGATCCCCATAGCGGCGGTGCCGATCACCGCCAACAACAAGATGACGATCATCGCTTCGACAAGCGTGAAACCGGCTTTTGACGGCGCGCCGGGAACACGGCTCTTCAGGGCATCTGTCCTCAGAGGCACCATCACGGGGGCAGAGGCAGGGGAAGGGCGGGCGTCCGATATGTCGAGTACACCGAACGTGGCTGTCGGCTACCGAAACCGGCCGCACCGTCGACCGTCAGGATGACCCGGACCCTCTGAAGCCTCGGATCGATGGGATCGATCAAGCGAAGAATGGCGTAGCCGCGGGTTCCGACCCAGATGGTGTCCGCGAGTGGCGCCGAGCTGGCGGCCGTGTCGGCCAGCGCCTCTTCCAGCAACTGCTGGGCAACCAGAGCAGACTCGCCGGTAGCTCGGGCCCATTCCATATGTTGGGCCACCGACCGGACGAGACCGGCGATGGCAAGCAGCCCGACAGCCAGCAGGGTGAGGGCGACGAGCGCCTCGTACAGCCCGAATCCGCGTGAGACGCCTGCCATCAGGGCAACCGCTCCTCTCGGACGCGACCGAGGAAGTTCACGACCATTCGGATACCGCCGCGGCGGCCGTACAGGTAAACGCTGCCAGGAGCTGCCTGACCGCGTGAGTTGAAGCGCAACACGGCGGGACGGAGCCTCACCGAGTCCAGATGGGAGTCCCTGCCACGCAGCAGTGGCACTCGCCGGACCACCGAATCCCGCGAGTCGGTGACCGCCAGATCACCTCCCGCCTCCAGTGTGAGCCCGACCTTCTCCCGGCGAGCTACGGCGATGGCCCGCGCGTAGACCAGTTGCCCGCGCACGACCGTTGCCGCCGCTCCGAGCGCGGAAGCCTGGACCAGTGAACGAGCTCCGGCGATGGACCCGGTCAGAGCGATCCCTGACAGCAGAACGGCGATCATGAGCTGAAGCAGGGTGAATCCATGGCTGGCGCGGAGCATATGACGAACTCTCGAATGAGGATCGAGTTCCTGGACGTGGCCCAGGATCCCGAAGATCGTCAAGCTCCGATCAACCGCCGCCTACCTGGCGCGCTGCTCGGCGGCGGCGCAGTAGCGCCGCGACTCCGAACCCGGCCACCGAAACCAGAAGGGTGAGCGCGGAAATGCGACGTCCGAGCTCGAACGGCTCGGAACGGTACGAGAAGACGACCTCCCGGTCGCCAGGCCTCACCGCGACGGCCCGGTAGAAGTAGTTGGCGAGCAGAATCGGTCGTTCCTGGCCATCCACATGAGCGGACCAGCCGGGGTAGTGGGAGTCGGTCAGCACGAGATAGCCGGCGGTGCTCGGCGACACCGATACCCGAATCTTCGACCCCGTGTCTACGAGTATGCCCGGGACCGAGGGCGCGTCGATCGGCTGCGCCGCCGGCTCGGTGGACTCACCGACTTCGGAGGCGAGAAGAGCCACTTGCCGCAGGGGATCGAACTCCCGGGTGATCGAGACGTTGAACGCATCGATCTCCTCCTCCACGACGACGGGCGCGTAGGACAGGTAAGCCCTCGGAACGGGGTCTCTCATCTCATATATGAACCCGGGGAGTGAGTCCAGGCGCACCCTGGACGCGTATAGATCCGGCTCGAATCCGCGAAAGCTGTAGACCCACCGAACGCTGGCCAGCCGAAGGATCCGCCAGCGGCTTTCGTTGGGCAGCATCGCCAGGAAGGTCGACCGATCGACGTCGCGCGTCAGGTGGATCGCGTCGCCGGAGCCGTGCGTCAGAATCGAGTGGAAGGCGCCGAGGTTCGGCTGCACGGTCTGCTGCCACATCCACTTTTCCGATTCCAGGGACAGGCCCGGGAGCGTATGGAAGCGGGTGACGTCCTCATCGAACGGACTGGACCGGTACCGGTAGTTCGTCCGGAGCTCGGTGAAAGGCACCAGAGTCGCCGCGACCGGAGGGTCCTCGTAGAAAGACCGGTCGGCCACGGGCGTGAGCTGCCGGTGAGCCGTCCACAGATCGAGGGTCAACACGCCCAGCAGGCCGGCGACGAGAAGCGACTGGCGAAAGATCCCACGCCGATACAGGGCGATGAGGAGCAGCCCGATCGCCGCGAATGCGGTGACTCTCACCAGGTTGCCCGCCCACAGCGGGTGGGCGAAATCGAAGTTCTGGAAGAACGGAGCCTCGGGCATCTGTCTCGCTCCCCACGCCCGGATCGGCTCCGCGTACGCCGACCAGACGACGCGCGTGCCTATCAGCAGTGCCAGTAAACCGCATCCCAGCACGCCGTCCAGCCGGACCGGCCTCGCGGTCGAGCGAATCGCCGAAAGCCCCATCCCGCCGAGCATTGCCGCCGAGTAGGCGGTCAGGAAGAGGAAACGCTCCGGAAACCGAAACGACGAGAAGCCGGGCAGGTGACGGTACAGAAACCCGTAGAGCGGAGTGGCATCCCCGAGTGACACGACGAGGCCGACGGCACCGGCGGCCACCCAGTAGAGCGCTTCGAGCCGGCGATCCCGATCGAGACGGGCCCCCGCAATCAAGATGATCAAGACGACGCCGAGGTATACGGAAAACAGCCATGGCTCGACCGTTACGAGCAATGCCTTGCGCCCGAAACGGTAAACCGGATCGCCGAACTCCGGAGGGATGAACAGGTGCAGGAGGCGTATCGGCTCGAGATGGTAGCGCTCGGCCTCCGAGTAGTTGAGCCCGCCGCCCCGGTCGGATTGCGCCACGAACTCGGCGGTTGGCAGCAGCTGCAGCGCCGAAAGCCCGACGAGGAGGATGCCGGCCAGCGCGAGAGATCCCACGAGGACGGCGAGATCTCGCTTCGATCCCTTCGTCCAGCACCACACGGCCGCGTAGCCTCCGGTCAGGGCCACGGCGAGCGCGAAGGTCAGAGGCTCGCCCGCAATGAAAGCCAGCCAGAGGACACCTACCAGGACCGCGAAGGAAAGCGCGGACCGGATCTTCACATGGGAGACGATGCTCCAGCCTACCGCCGGTGCCCAGGCGGCAGCCTGAAGGACGTTGAGCAGGTTGGTCAGCGAAACGAAGTAGCCGCCGAGCATGTAGGCGATAGAGGCCGCAGAGGCAGCGCTCCTGCTCAGATCGGTCGCCCGACCGAACAGGTACATGAACGCACCACCGAGAAGGAAATGAAAGACCAAGAGGCCGTTGAACGCGCCGTAAAAAGGCGCGATCGCGTACGCCCAGTTCGGCGGATAAAAGGCGCCCGACTGAAAGTTGGCGAGAAGCGGTGTGCCGTTACCGAGGAAGGGTGTCCACAGGGGCAAAACGCCGGCCTGGAGAGCAGCCCAAAGGAGCCGTCTCTGGGGCACGAAGAAGAGCTGCATATCGCGGGCGATCGGAATTCCCGTGAGCGACAGCACCTCCCACAGGAAGATGGCGCCGAGGACGAGGACGGCGCCGAGCGCAACCGTACTCTGGAGGCTTTCCGACCGCCTGGGGATCACTCTTCCCACTCCGTTCGGTGTCGACCGCCAGAAGGCCCTTCGCAGGCCGTTCAGAGAGAGAGACTTTCAGGATAAAGAAAGAGGCGTGGCGGTCGTACCGCCACGCCTCCCGAGGCCGGCCAAAGACCGGCCGTCTTTTCCGCGTGCCTTTCGGCTATAGGCTTCGCTTCCCCGTTAGCTCTAGCAGGTGTGGACGCTTGCGTTGTTGCCGGGGGTCGTGTCCACGCACCAGTTCTGACCCGAGGACGTGTGCTGCGCCTCGAGTTGGTAGCCGTTGGTCGCCGACGTCGCGGTGATGGCCACGTTCGGGCTGGCCCGGAACGTATCCCCACCCATGTCGCCGGTCCCACCGTCCGTTGCGGCGCTGATGCTACCGCCCCAGTAGGTGTTCTGGTTCGAGAAATGGCCTTCCTGTGCGGCCATCATGTTCCGTACGTCGGTCTTCGCGGACGCGTCGTACGCCTTCTCCTTCGTGCTCGCGAACTGCGGAATGGCGATCGCGGCCAGAATCCCGATGATCACCACCACGATCAGCAGCTCGATGAGCGTGAAGCCTTTCGAGTCGTGGAGTTTGTTGCGGAGCATCATTTTTCTCCTGTCTCAGTTTGCCCCTGCCGATCGCGGTGTAGCGGCGGGGAAGCGTTTCACCGTCGACCATTCAGGGGCAACTGCCATGCCCTATGGGAGCGAATCTCGCAAAGCTAGTGGTGACAATCTGTTATAGATTCCAATTCGGGCCGCTGACGGCCCGCAGCCACGCCTTCTCGTTGCAGAGTGCAAGGTGCTCTGGGGCTCGTGCAAAGGTGCTTCTGCCCGCCACTTCAGGATGCTTCGCCCCCCTCGAACCCGGTCCGAGCCAGCATCCGGGGCGCGAGCGGGTATGCGGCGCGCGAGCCTGCCTACACTCACGCGTCCAGCTCGTACCGTTTGATCTTCCGGTACAGCGTGCTCGGATCGATTCCGAGGACCTCGGCTGCCCGCGTCTTGTTTCCGACCTCGGCCTTGAGCACGTGCTCGATGTAGGCGCGCTCGATGACCTCCAAGGTCGGATTCGCCGGCGTGCCCTCCTGAACCAGCGGAACCTGGGGAGGCTCGCGAAGCCGACCCGGCAGAGAGTTCGTGTTGATCGTCGAACCCGAAGTCAGAACCACGGCTCGCTCGATAACGTTCTCCAGCTCCCTGACGTTGCCGGGCCAGTTATACCCCTGCAGGACCGTCATCGCATCGGCGGAAAGCCTCGACGGGGCCGACTTCCCATCTTTCCCGTGGTTCTCCAGGAAATGCTCGGCCAGCAGCGGTACGTCCTCCTCGCGCTCCCTCAGCGGCGGAATCTCCACCGAGATCACGTTGAGCCGGTAATAGAGGTCGCGGCGGAACCTCCCCTGCTCTATGTCCCGCTCTAGATCACGATTGGTCGCTGCGATCAAGCGAACGTCAACCTGTTCGGCCTTGGTGGACCCGACCGGGATCACCTCGCGCTGCTGAAGCACCCGCAGGAGCTTCACCTGCGTGGCGGGCATCATCTCACCCACCTCATCGAGGAAAAAGCTGCCGCGCGAAGCAGCCACGAACAGACCTTCCTTGTCCTTGACCGCACCGGTGAACGAGCCCTTCACGTGGCCGAACAGCTCGGATTCCAGCAGCCCCTCGGGAAGCGCCGCACAGTTGAGGGAGAGGAACCGCTGATCGACACGATCCGAGAGCTCATGGATATATCGAGCGAAAACCTCTTTTCCGCTGCCGCTCTCTCCGCGAATCAGGATCGTCGAGTCGGACGTAGCCACCGACTCCGCCAGGTCGAGCGCCTTGCGAAAGCTGGGGCTCTGGCCGATCGGGCGGAGAACGTCTTGGACGTCACGCTTGTTGAGCTCCTTCTTCAGACGCTTGTTCTCGCGTGCGACCACTCCGAAAGAGAGCGAGCGCCGCAGCACGGCCAACAGCTCCTCGTTCACCCAGGGCTTTTGGACGTAGTGGGTCGCGCCCATGTTGACGGCCTGAATGGCGGACTGAAGTGACGCTTGTGCCGTAAGGAGCACCACCGGGGTGTTCGAATCGCGCTCGCGAATCTCTTCGAGCACCTCTACGCCGGACATCTTCGGCATCCGGATGTCGCTGAGCACGATGTCCGGCTTGTTCGCTTCGAACTTCTCCAGACCTTCGGCTCCCGTCAGGGCTGATGTGACTTCGAAGCCCTCGTCTTTGAGGAGCACGCCCAACGCGTCGTGGACGCTCTGCTCGTCGTCGATCAGCAACAGTACCGGTCTCTCGCTCATGGCTCACTCCCGTTCGGTTCGGGGATGTCGGATTCGGGCAGTCGGTTCTCGAGGTCGCGGCGCGGAATGATGATCGAAAAAGTGGCGCCTTTTCCAGGCGTGGAGCTCGCCAACAACACGCCGCCGTGCGCCTGGACCGCCCTGTAGGCAACGGCCAGGCCCATTCCGGTGCCGCCCGTTCGCTTGGTGAAGAAGGGATCGAAGATCCTCCCCATGTCCTCCGGCTCGATTCCGGGACCATCGTCCATCACGCGAATCCTCACCGGATGTCCGAGCTCGGCTTGTCCGGGCACGAACACGGGCCCCAGAGTATCCGCCACCACTCGAACACGGATCGGGTGCGCAGGATCACCGACCTGGACGGCGTTCAAAACGAGGTTGACGATGATTCGGTGGAGAAGGTCCCGATCCCCCCACAGGTCTTCCATCTGATCGTTCAGCTCGACCGTGAACTCGGCCCGGTCCGCGGCCTCCGGACTCTGTTGAACAACATCGACCGCCTCGCACATCAGCTGCTCGAGGTCAATCAGGCTTCGCGCGACGACATCGACCCGGGCGAAGTTGTTGAACTCTCCGAGCAGACGATTCAGCCGATCCGCCTCTCGCACGATCAGCGCGGTGAGAAGTTGTTCTTCCTCGTTGCCGCCGGTGCGGCGGGAAAGTTGCTCGGCGGCGCTTCTGATCGACGCCATCGGGTTTCGGATCTCGTGGGCGAGCGAGGCGGAGAGCTCGGCCACAGCCTCCAGCCGTCCGGTACGGAGTCTCAGGGTCTCGAGCTGTCGCGCTGGCCGCATGTCCTGCATCACGAGCGTGACGGATGGCGGCGCATCCGGCGGCGCATGCAGAGCGGTGCTGAGCGAGATGGGAAGCCCGGCACCATCTTCAGGCACCGCTTCATTAGGGATCCCCTTCGAGGAGATCGGGGAGCCGTCGGTGGAAGACTTCAGCCGATCCCGACGCGAGAGGGGAGTGTTGGCGTCGAGCCGGGCCTCGCGGTTTCGGATGACCCGCTTCTTGCGGATCGTCTCGCGCACGGCGCGAGCGACCTCCGGAGCCCGGATGTTCAGCTCCGGCAGGAGATCGCGTCCGAGCCAGCGGTCGGCATCGAGCTCCAGAAGCTCCGCGGCCGCCGGGTTCATGTAGGCGATCTGACCGGATTCATCCAGCGTGACCACACCTGAGCTCAACGTGCGCAGCACGTCGGCCGTGCCCAACCGCAAACGGCGGAGCTCGCCTTCCAGGGTCCGGAGCTCCTGCCCGATCTGCCTGAGCCGACCGCCGATAATGCTCCCGACCATCGCCACGATCGCGAAGACGGCGATCTGGAAGAGAACCGCGCCCGACAGCTGATCCGGGTAGGCCGACAGAAGATCCAGGAGGTAGGCCAGCCCGACCATGATCGCGAGGAGTAGCGTATACGGAAACGGAAGGATGAGCGCGTAGCCCGAGACGAATGCAATGTACAGCAGAGGTGGGAAGAAGCTCTGGCTGCCTCCCGTAATGTGCACCACTCCGGTGATCAACAGCAGGTCGAGGAGTGATTGTCCGAGCAGAAACGGCCGCCCGGGGGTGCGGCGGCCTATATGGCTGTACCAGTACGCCAGGGGCGTGACGAAGGCGGCGGCGGCCAGGCCCGTGATCGCGATCGTGCGAAACCCGGGGATCGTGACCGCTTCGGTTCCCTGCCAGAGGTCACCGATGAGGATGGCCGTACCGTAGACGGCCAGGCATACGACGAGGCGGCCCGCATAGATCCAATAGAGCACACGAGCGGTGCTCAGCGGAGCGATTTGTCGGCTCGATACTCCGGCCAACGAGCCTCCCGTCCTTACGCGACATGGCGGCCGCTCGCCTCTCGAACCCGAAACCGGGCGGCAAACGACCTCTCACGACGGATTGGACGGGACGACATAAAGAAACGCCAGCGCGTGGCAAATTGCAATGGGGCGTAGGCGGGAAATGCAAGACCAGGCGTCTAACCTACTGTAACACCGCCGGTTACAGCCAGTCCGGTTCCTCGTCGAACAGGTCGAGCTTCTGGATTGCGTTCCCCCGCACGGTCGCGGTGAGCGTCAGGCGCGCGTCCGAGGATCCCCTGGTGATCGCCCGCCTGATCAACCCGCCTCCGGGAGTGCTCGCGGTCTCGTCGGGGGCGCAGGCCGGCCACAATCCGAACGGCTCGGTGGCCTCGCGCAGCGACTGGAAGCCCGACTCGAACGTGAGGCTCCAGGATGCCACCACGGCCGCTTCGTCGCTCGACCCTGCACAACGAACGCGAAGCCTGACTCCCGGCGCCCGAAAAACGAGCCAACGGTCGCTACCCGTCGTGCGACGCGCTTCCGGATCTCCGAGCGCGACCTCTACCTCGCTCGCCGGCACGCCGACGGCTCGGCCGAGGATGCTCCAATCAGCGCTCGCCGCGCTCACACCGCCGGGAGAAGCTGGACCAGTATCCGGCGGGTCCTGGGTCCGTCGAACTCGCAGAGGAAGACGCGCTGCCAGCGGCCCAGCTGCAGGCGGCCTCCGGAAACGAGGACGGTAACGCCGGGTCCGACCAGGGCGGTCTTGATGTGTGAGTCGGCGTTTCCCTCCAGATGCCTATATCCTCGGCCGTGCGGCGCTGCGGCCGACAACCAGTCCTCGATATCGCGGGCCACGGCGGGGTCGGCGCCTTCATTGACGGTGAGGCCGGCGGTCGTGTGCGTCGACCAGAGCACGCACGCCGCCTCGGAGAGGCCCGCAGCGGCGATCCGGGCTTCGACATCCGGCGTGATGTCGACCAGTTGCTCACGTTCCGTGGTCACCACCTCGATCGGGTCCATAACCCACGAAACTACCGGCCGCCCTACGAGTGGGCCATGAAACCGGGTAGGCTACGACACCATAGGTGTTTCAGCTTGAAGAGGCGTTCGAGGCCAGCGAAAAAAGAGAGGGGGGGAACGGTGAGCGGGGCCTGTTTCGCTGGTGGAGCCGGACCAGCGGGCTCGCTCACCGTTCGTAGGATCTTGTCGTTCTAGAATTCTCCGAAGTTGATCCAGAAGAGGCACCGATTGTCCCCCCTGCCGGTGCACTTTAGCTGAACCACGCTGACCGCTTCACCGAAGTAGTCGGCCGCCCCATAAATGAGGCCTTCTACCAGAGAACAAGGGTGTCTCGACGACCGGTAGCCGAGGAAGAAATCGCCGTCGGGGGCCGGCAGGATCCGAAAATCGGAATCCACCGCCGGCCACCGGATCAGCCCTCTCGCCACGTCGACGATGATGCCGCCCGAGAGAGCAAGTAAGAGGGTGCGCGTACAGTCGGCCTTTTCAAAGAGCTGTGGGTGAAGGTTGGCCAGCAAGGGGATGGCGCGCCTGCCGGTTCTACGGAGCGCCGTCTCGGCATCGATATCGACCGGCGGATGAGTGTGTCCCAGCTCTGGAAGCGTGGACCGTTCCGCCGGCGACCACGTCTTGCCATGCCCGCCTGCCTGGGCGAGGAGCTCATCCCAAGCTTCGTGCCCGTGCTCGCGTTGAGCGACATCATCGAGCAGCTGGAAAACGACTCCCTTCATCGGATCCTCTTTCCGCTCGGGTTCCGAGTCTCCTTCCGCTCGACGGCCGGTTGTCGTCGGCGGAATCAAGCTGCGCCCTTCCCTCAACCGGGCCCCAACCGGCTCTGCTGAATCCGGTCTGGCTGCCCGCGCGCGGAGTTCAAATGCAAGGGTTCTGCCGGTGGCGGGCGGTCGGGACGAGGGGGCTGAAAGCGGCGGAGGTAAAGGCGATCCGCGAGTTCTTCCATGAGTGTGAGGCGTCACTACAACGATCGGCGTGGTGCAAAACACCAGAGGTTTTGCACCCTGGCCGAGGGCGCTGGAGCCTATCCCTGGATCGCGCTGACCATCCCGAATATCGGGAGGTACATGGCTACGATCATTCCCCCGACGATCGTTCCCAAGATCACGATCATCGCCGGCTCGAGGGCCTTCAGTAGGCTCTCGACGGCAACATCGACCTCTTCGTCGTAGAAATCGGCGATCTTGCTGAGCATCCCGTCCAAATCGCCCGTCTCCTCACCGACGTTGATCATCGAGGTGACCATCGGCGGAAACGCTCCGCTCTCCCTCAGCGGCTCGGCGATGGATTCACCGCCGGCGATCGACGCTCGGCTTCCCATGACCGCGTCGTGGATCACCCGGTTGCCCGAAGTCCGTGCGGTGATTTCGAGCCCCTCGAGAATGCTCACACCGGAGCTGAGGAGCGTACTGAGGGTCCTGGTGAAGCGAGCGATCGCAGCCTTCCTGATGAGCGAACCCATCAGCGGCGTTCGGAGCATCGAGCGGTCGAAGGTCAGCCGACCGCTCGGAGTCTTGATCCAACGCTGGAACAGGACGCCGGCCACTCCGCCTCCGATAAACAGCCAAAGCCAGTAGCTCTGCAGGAAGGCGGAGGCTCCGATCACGATCCGAGTGGGAAGCGGCAGCTGCTGGTTGAAGCTGGCGAACATCGTTTCGAAGGTCGGAATTACGAACAGCAGCAGGATAATGATCGCGCCCACCGCCACCGTCAGGACGACACCGGGATAGATCATGGCGCCCTTTACCTTCCGGGCCAGCGCTTCGCTTTTCTCCAGGAAAGTGGCGAGTCTGAGGAGGATCGTGTCCAGAATACCTCCGGCCTCTCCGGCGGAGACCATGTTTACGTAGAGCGACGAAAAGAGCTTCGGATGATCCTTCAGCGCATCGGCTAGGGTGCGTCCTGACTCCACCTCGTGAACGACCTTCTCGACGGAGTCCCGGATCATGGGGTTGTTGGCCTGCCGCGCGAGGATCTGGAGCGCCTGGACGAGTGGCAGCCCGGCATTGATCATCGTCGCGAACTGACGCGTGATGATGACGATCTCGCGCGTCTTGATCTTCCTGGGCAAGCCGAGCTTGATGTCCTTCGGCTTTTCCCGAACCGTGATCGGTATGAGCCGGCGCTTCCGAAGGTACTTTACTACGTCATCGCGCGTCGGGAGCTCGATGTCGTCGCGTTGAATCTCTCCGCCAACGGTCCTGGCGCTGTAGTTGAATACTGGCATCCTTGACCTCGCCTAGCGCTTGGCTGAAGAGGAGGTGCTCGGTCGGATCACCTCTCCCCGCCCGCGAGGTGCCTGACCGTCCGAGTCCGCCCCCTCCGGCTCGCCCAGCATACGCCTTAGCTCGGCCGGATCCGGGCTGACCCGCAGGCACTCGGTGATGTTCACATCGCCCTGCACGTAGAGCTGGTGGAGAGAATCGTTCATCGTTTGCATCCCGAGCTTCTTACCGGTCTGCAGGGCGGAGTAAATCTGGTGGATCTTGTCGTCTCTTATCAGCGCTCGGATCGCCGGCGTGGCAAGCATGATCTCCAGCGCGGCGACCCGGCCTTTTCCGCCCACCCGCGGCAACAGGGACTGGGTGATGACACCCTCGAGGACGAACGCGAGCTGTGCCCGGATCTGTCCCTGCTGGTGAGCCGGGAAGGCGTCGATGATCCTGTTGACCGATTCTGCCGTCGAGTTCGTATGCAGGGTCGCGAAGGCAAGGTGACCGGTCTCCGCGATCGTGAGCGCCGCACCGATGGTCTCCAGATCCCTCATCTCGCCGACGAGGATCACGTCCGGATCCTGGCGAAGCACATACTTCAGGGCGCTGGGGAAGCTATCCGTATCTGCACCGACCTCGCGCTGGTTGACGAGGCACTTCTTGTGGGTGTGCACGAACTCGATCGGATCCTCGATCGTTATGATGTGCCCTTCCCGTTCCGAGTTGATCTTGTCGATCATCGCGGCGAGGGTCGTCGACTTACCCGATCCGGTGGGCCCGGTCACGAGCACCAGGCCGCGTGGCTTATCCGCCAGCTTGGCTACCGTTGGGGGCATTCCCAACTCCTCGAACCCGAGGATTTCGAACGGGATCATCCGGATTGCCATCGCGACGCTGCCCCGCTGACGGAAGACGTTCCCGCGGAAACGCGAGAGCTTCGGGACCGCAAAGGAGAAGTCGAGCTCGGCCTCCTGTTCGAAACGCTTTTTCTGCTGCTCGGTGAGAACGGAGTATGCCAGTTCCTGCGTGTCCTTGGGACGCAGCCGATCACCGCCGAGCCCGACCATCCGACCGTCGATGCGCAGCTTGGGGCGCTCGTTGACGCTGATGTGCAGGTCCGAGGCCCCTTTCTCGATCATCTCTTCGAGCAGCGAACGCATCCCGACTGCGGGGTTCGCCTCCACTGCCAGCCGATCTGCGGCGGGTCTGTCCATGGTCACGCGGTGTCCTTTCTTGGTTCTCGACGTGGCTGAACGGCTCTTAGTCGGTCCGGGACTAAGCCGCGGTTTCCTTGATGACTTCGTCCAGGGTCGTGACGCCCCGCCTGACCTTCAGCATCCCGTCGTCGCGCAACGTCAGCATCCCGTCCTCGATCGCCTGCTGCTTCATCTCGTCCGCTGAAGCGCCCTGGAGGAGCATGCGCCGGAGAACCCGGCTCATCGGCATCACCTCGTAGAGGCCCTGCCGGCCCGCGTAGCCCGAGCCTCCGCAGGAATCGCAGCCCTCGCCCTTGAAGAACGTGACCCCGTCGACTTGCTCCTCGGTAACGCCGGCTGCCCGCAGCACCTCGGGCAAGTACGTCGTCTCGGCCTTGCACTCCTCGCAGATCCGCCGAACCAAGCGCTGAGCCGTAATCAGGTTGACCGCGGCGGCCACGTTGAACGGCTCCACGCCCATATCGACCATGCGGGTGATCGTGGAGGCCGCATCGTTCGTGTGCAGCGTGGAAAGCACGAGGTGACCGGTGAGAGAGGCTTTTACCGCGATCCCTGCGGTCTCCAGGTCGCGGATCTCACCGACCATGATGATGTTCGGATCCTGGCGGAGGAACGCACGCAGCGACGTGGCGAATGTCAGGCCGATCTCCGGTCTGATCGCGACCTGGTTGATCCCGCTCAGGTTGTACTCGACCGGGTCCTCGGCCGTCATGATGTTCACTTCGTCGGTGTTGATCCGGGTAAGCGCGCTGTAGAGCGTGGTCGTCTTACCGGATCCCGTCGGACCGGTCACGAGGACCATGCCGTACGGGTTCTGGATCGCCGCCAGCATGTCGACTTCGGCCTTCTTCTCCATGCCGAACGACTCCAGGTCTAGAGACAGATTGCCCCTGTCGAGGATCCGGAGAACGATCTTTTCGCCGAACAGACAGGGCAGAGTCGAGACGCGGAAGTCGATGACCCGCTTTCCGAGCTTCATCTTGATCCGGCCGTCCTGCGGAATTCGCCGTTCCGCAATGTTGAGATCGGCCAGGATCTTGACCCTTGAGATGAGGGCGGCCTGCATGCGAAGCGGCGGCAGCATGATCTCCTGAAGAGCGCCGTCAACGCGGTATCTAACCCTCAGCTGCTTCTCATAGGGCTCGATGTGGATATCGGAAGCTCCTCGCTTGACCGCGTCGGTCAGAACACCGTTGATGAGACGAACGACCGGAGCATCGTCCACCTGCGCCCTCAGCTGAGCCGTGCTGACCTCGTCCTCCTCTTCCTGGACGAGCTCGATCTCCAGCTCTTCCAGCTCGTCCAGCAGCTCGCCCAGCTTGGCCGTCGTGACGTCGTAGTGCTTCTCGATCAGCGAGCGGAGGGAGAACTCGCCTGCTACCAGCAGCTCGATGTCGAGCCGCGTGATGAACTTCAGCACATCGACGAGCGTCGGATCAGAGGGGTCGGCCAGGGCGACGGTCAGCGTGCGCCCGCTCCGCTTGATCGGAAGGAGAGCGTGTTTGCTTGCGAAATCAGCCGGGACCATGGCGACCGCGCGCTCATCGATGTCCACTTCGCTGAGATCGACGGAGGGGAGATGGTACTCGGCCGAGAGCGCGCCGGTGATGTCGGCTTCCGAGAGAAATTCCTTGGCCACCAAGATGTAGCCGAGGCGGGCGCCCGTTTGCTGTGCCTCGAGCTGGGCGACCGCCAGGTCCTCAGGCGAGATCCGTTCGGCGTGAAGCAGTAGCTCGGCAAGACGATTCTCGGCCGTCAGCAGTGCTTCTGCCGGATTTTGACTCGTGTGAACGGTCATTCGATGCTTTCGAAACCGGTTTTCGGGTCTCCCGGCCGCCCTCCAGGGCCGGGAACGGAGGCTCGCACCTCCCGATCGGGACACAGGTGGGAGCAAGAGTCGGTCCATACGGAACGCAGACCGTTAAAACCCGTATCGCTAATATGTGCTGTGACTTACAGACTCTGTCGCGATTAATGAGTCACGATGCGGCCTTGCAAACCACGCAGAATTGCCGCGCCTATCCCGGCAACCTCCATCAGCTCCGACACGCTGCGAAAACCTCCGGTGCGCTCGCGGTAGGCGATGATGCTCTCAGCGCGAACCGGACCGATCCCCGGCAACTCTTGGAGCTGCTCTCTGCCCACTTGGTTGATGTTCACGGGTTGTGAGCGGCGGACCGTACCCAGCACCGCCCGTGATGCCGGGTTGGAGCGAAGCGCCAGATAGGGAGCCAGCCGCTCGAGCAGCGCAGCACCGATCCCCGAGACGCGGCCAAGGTCGGCAGGCTCGGTGTACGGACCGTTCTTCCGCCTTTCCTCGACGATGGCAAAGGCCTTGGCCGGCCCGATTCCCGGAAGCCTCTCAAGTTGGTGGGCGGGAGCGGAGTTGGGATCGAGCCGCTCGCCCGGCTCGAGCGGCATCCGGGCTTCCGCCCGACGCGCCAGTTCCTCATCCACGGCGCGAATCGTCTGCTCGAGCGTCGGAAGCTCACCGGCCGTTTCAGGAGCGGGGGTCCAACTGACCTCGGCAGCGCCAGGCGAGAAAGTCAGCCGTACCACGGTCCCGGCCAGGATGAGAACGGTGCCGATGGCCAATGATCGGCGCTCCGGACAGTTGAGATCGAGAACGACGGAAGCCTCCCTTGGCTTGCGCGAATCTCAGTTTCGCTAGCGGCAAGCCTCGGGTCGGCGGATCAACAGGGAATCAAGCGAGACAGATTTCGGGCGCGGCTCAGAAGACGAACGTGATCTCGGCCCAGGCCTCCACGGCCTCTCCCTCGCGACGGGCCGGGATGTACTCCATCCTCAAGACCTTATCGACCAATCGACGGTTGAAGTCGCCGTTCGGGGTGGGAGGATGGAGCTGGACGTCTCCGATCGGCTTTCCCTCCGCGTTCACCAGCACTCGGGCGGTTACCCGCATCCCTCGCACCTCCCCCGGTGGATCCCATTCGGGAACCAACGATCGAGGCACGGGGCTCGTGGTTTTGGACCCCGTGCCGCCGAGCCCTTGACCGGGTGACGGCCCGGAACCGGAGGCCACGCCATCCGTGGGGCCGGGCATCCCCAGGGTCACCGCGAACGCTCCTCCTATCTCGGGGAGATCAATCACAGGATCCTCGGTGAGGTCGGTAGCCTCCGGCGGCGCCGGAATCTCGAGGGGGCGGGGCGGTGCGATGCTCAACGCCTGAAGCGCACCCCCACCCAACGCAACCAGAGGAGCTGCGCGGGAGGATTCCGCTGGTCCGCCTGCGGATGCCGGGCCCGCCCTCCAGACGACGACGAGAATCGCGTGGAGCAAGACGGACAGCAGGAGCGACCATCCGAGCACACTTCGTTGCGTGTCGTCCCAGCGCTCGGATGGCAATAGGTAGCGCCGTTTCACACCCGAACGTACCCCGGCTGAAAGTCAGGTTTCCGTTGGAGGGTTGGCGTGGTCCGATTGTCTCATCAACTGCCGCACGGCCGCTTGCCGGGCGCTGTTCGGCCGGACACTTTGCTGACCGCTCCCGGCGGCCCGTCCGCTCGGCACGCCGCGGTCACCAACTTCCAAGGATCAGCATGAAGGCGATCATCAAGCCGGACAGAGCGCCCGGGCTCCAACTCGCCGATGTGGCGGAGCCCGAGATCGGACCGACCGACGTCCTGATACGCGTTCTCAGGGCTGGAATCTGCGGCACCGATCTCCACATTCATCGTTGGGATCGCTGGTCGCAGAAACGGATCCTGCCTCCGCTCGTCCTCGGCCACGAGTTCATGGGAGTGGTCGAAGAGATCGGCGACCTGGTGGACAACGTCGGGATCGGCGATCGCGTGTCGGCCGAGAGCCACGTCGTGTGCGGGCACTGCGGTCTCTGCCGGACGGGCAACGGCCATGTCTGCAGAAACACGTCGATCATCGGGGTGGACCGGAATGGAGCGTTCGCCGAGCTTGTCAGCGTCCCCGCCAAGAACCTGATCCCGCTCCCCGACTCGATCGCCGATGACCACGCCGCCGTCTTCGATCCGCTGGGAAACGCCTTCCACACCGTTCTGCGGAACGACGTAACGGCACGGAACGTCGTCATCATCGGCTGTGGCCCGATCGGGCTCTTTGCGGTGGGAATTGCCCGGGCCGCTGCCGCAGCCAAGGTCATCGCCATCGAGCCGCTGCCTCAGCGACTCGAGCTCGCCAAGGCGATGGGCGCGCACCTGCTTCTGCAGCCCGGCGACGGCGTGATCGAGGAGGTGCTCGAGGCCACCGAGGGATACGGCGCCGAGGTCGTGTGCGAGATGAGCGGCCACCCAGACGGCATCCGCACGGCAATGCGCGTCGCACGCAACGGAGGGAACGTCCAGCTCCTGGGACTGCCGAAAGACGAGGTCAGCCTCGACCTGGCCCACGACGTCATCTTCAAGGGACTGCAGGTATATGGGGTAGTCGGCCGGCGTCTGTTCGAGACCTGGCATCAGATGCGCGACTTCCTCGACGCCGGCCTCCTCGACATCGAGCCCGTGATCACGCACCGCGTTCCACTGGAAGACTTCGAGGACGCCCTGGATGCGATGGAAGACGGCACCGCCGCCAAGGTGGTTCTTACAGTTGCATGAGCCACGACATGGATGGAAGGCGCTCCCGGAGCCGGGCTCGGCCGGTCATCGAGGCCGTGGTGATGGCGGCGGTCGCGGCTGCCGGTTGCTGGCGAATCGGAGAGCCGACGCCGGATGAGGCAATCGTGTCCTGGGCGGCGTACCCGGATACGGTCGTGGTCGGCGAGAGCTTCGCGTTCGAGTTAGCCGGCCCCGTCTCGCCGACGACCTGCGGGCGGCTCGACACCGCCATCGTCGCCGTCTCGGAGGAAGAGATTACGCTCTCGGCAGAGAGAAGCGTCTTCGACGCGAGCTGTTCGCGAGAGCGCGTCAGCTTCTATCACGCGCGGTCCTTCATCATGGAGCAACCCGGTGCGTACCGTATTCGTACGAGGGGCGGGCTGGAGCTGGGAAGCATGGTAGCCGTCGACTCCGGCCGGTTCTCGCCCATGGTAGCCATCGGTGAGGGCACGATTCGCAGCGTGGGCGGCTGTTGGTTGTTCGGCCCGGGCTGGGCAGCGAACCAGAGACCTTTCGCCCTCCGCGAAGCGCCCGACGAGGTGGCGGCGGAAGCCGGAACCGACCGCGTCGTTTTCGTGCGAGGGGAGTTCGCCGGCTTCACGCTCTGTGGCCGTTGGGGCTCCAGACCCAGCATCCGCGTCGACACGGCATGGGTCACGACGCGTCGAGGGCGCGATTTCTACGAATAGAGAAGCGAGATGACGCTGTACTCGGAACGAATCGGAGGAGGAGCCGTGAACCAGGGGTTGAGCGAGAGACTCGCTCGCGAGCTGGAAGAGATGCGCGAACAGGGCGTGCTGAAGGTGCTACGCCACATCGATAGCCCTCAGTCGGCGGCTATCCGAATGGAGGGCTTCGGCGAGGTCGTGAACCTCTGCTCGAACAACTACGTGGGCCTATGCGATGAGCCCGCGGTAATGGAGGCGGTCCGCGACGGCGTAGAGCGCTATGGAGCGGGCACGTCTTCCGTCCGCTTCATCTGCGGCACGTTTACGGTTCATCGTGAGCTGGAAGAGCAGATCGCCGATTTCATGGGAACCGAGGCATCGATCACCTATACATCGTGCTGGAACGCCAACGAGGGCCTCTTCGCACCGCTGCTCGGCGACCAGGACGTGCTGATCAGCGACGCGCTCAACCATGCCTCGATAATCGACGGCATCCGCCTCTGCAAGGCCCAGCGGAAGATCTACAGCCACATGGACATGAGCGAGCTGGAAGAGATCCTGGCAGCCTCACATGACGCCCGACACCGCCTCGTCATAACCGACGGCGTGTTCAGCATGGAGGGCGAGATCGCGCCGCTGCCCGAGATCCGCGAGCTGTGCGACCGCTACGACGCAATCATGGTGATCGACGACTCTCACGCCACCGGCGTGCTCGGAGAGACGGGCCGGGGCACGCCCGAGCATTACGGAATGCACGGCGAGGTGGACATCATCACATCGACTCTGGGCAAAGCGCTCGGAGGGATGGCAGGGGGCTTCACCGCCAGCACCCGTGACGTCTGCGAGTACCTGACCCAGAATTCGCGGACGCAGCTGTTCACGAACGCCATCCCACCGCATTCAGCGTGCGGCGCCATCGCCGCGATCCGCCACCTGGAAAGCCATCCCGAGCTCGTCACCCGGCTGAAGGCCAACACGGATTACTTCAGGGAGAGGTTGCTGGAGCTCGGCTATCATCCGATCGAGGGCGACACGCCCATCGTCCCGGTGGTCGTCGGCGCCACATCGGACGCGATCGCGCTGAGCAACCAACTTCTCGACGAAGGCGTGTTCGTGATCGGCTTCGGCTTCCCGGTGGTGCCGAAGGGCGAAGCCAGGATCCGCTGTCAGATCTCGGCCGCGCACACCCGAGAGCATCTGGACCGGGCGCTGACCGCGCTCGAAAAGGTCGGCGGCAGGCTGGGACTGATCTGAACCGGTGCTTGGCTCGGCTCAGGTCAGAGGCCATACCAGCGGAAGCACAAACAAGACCACGACGAGCAGTACTCCGACCAACGGGAAACCGACGCGCGTATAGTCGGACACCTTGTAGCCTCCGACGCCCATGACGAGAAGGTTCACGGCGTGGCCGAACGGGCTGAGGAACGCACACGAGCTCGCCACGGCCACGACCATGAGCAGCGCATAGGGCGAGAGGCTCAGATCGGCGGCCGCGCTCAGGGCGATCGGCGACATCACGACGGCGACCGCGCCGGTCGGCATGAACTGAGCGCCTATCACGCTGATGGCGAACAGCCCCGTGATGACTCCCATCGATCCGAGCGCGCTCGCTCTCCCGAGGACGTTGTCGGCTACCAGGTCGGCTACTCCCGTCTCCTGCATCGCCACGCCGAGAGCCAGCATTCCGACGATCAGGATCAGCACCTTCCACTCGATGAAGCCGTAGGCTTCGTCCAGGTTCAGGCAGCCCGTGAGCACCATCAACGCCGCGCCTGCCGGGGCGGCCAGGTAGATGGGGGCCAAGTTGAGGCTGGCTGTGAGGATAACGGCGGCCATGATGGCCATCGCGAGCGGTGCGCGAGAGTCCCGGAAGGCCTCACTTACCTCCTCGCTGAGCACCAGGAAGTCTGGATCCTGCGCCAGGAGCGCCAGGCTCGAGTGGTGCCCGTAGACCAGGAAGGCATCCCCGAACTCCAGCGCCATACCGCGCACACGCACGTTGAAGTGGAAGGAGCGCTCACGGCGCCAGATCGCGAGCACCGTGAGGCCGTATCGCTCGCGAAACAAGAGGTCCTTCAGAGTCTTACCGACGAGCCCGGTGCGCGGCGACAGGGTGACTTCGGCGAACCCGACGGTGCGGGATTCCAGGTCCGCCAACTTCAGCTTCGTCGTCTCATCGATCACCAGCGCCTGCAGGGCGTCGACCACCGCTAGGTCTTCGCCACGACCCACGATCAACAGCGCGTCGTCGGCCTGGAGCTGGATGTGGGCGTGTGGAAGCAGCACCCGGCCCCCGGCGCGAACGATAGCCAGGGCGCTGAGATCGAACGCGTCACCGAGCCGCATCTCCGCCAGCGTCTGCCCGACCAGGTCGGAGCCCGGTTGGAGCCGGACGCGATGCAGGCGCGACTCCAACTCGTAGGCCGTCGCCGCCTCCTCCGCATGGACCAGACTGACGATCGTGAAGTCGGGTTCGGAGCCCAGCTGACTCAAGCGCCCCCGAGGGCCACAGAGGAGAAGGACGTCTCCGGCCTCCAGGACGACGTCCTCGACCTGCGTGCGGTGAAGAGCACCTTCGCGACCGACCGCCAGCGCGCTGACGCTCCAGCGTGAACGGAAGCCGACGTCTCCGAGCGTGGCCCCGACGATCTCCGCCTCGGGACTCAACTGGGCTTCGGCAAACGCCACCGAATCGGAGACGATGTCCGACAGGGCCGGCATCTCCTCTTCCGTGTCACGAACCAGGTGCTGCCATCGTTGGAGCGCTCTCAGACGCTCCGATCTGCCCTCCACGACGACCCAGTCTCCGGACTCCAAGACGAAATCCGCGGCCGGGGCGAGAATCCGATGGTCGTCCCGCTGAACAGCGATCGCGCTCAGCCCCAGGGCGCAGCCGAACCGGCTCTCGGCCAGGGGCCGCCCGTCGAGGGGAGAGCCACCGGGCACGCGAACCCGGAAAAGCGTCTTCTCGAGGCCGTAGGACTCCCACAGGTCCGCCCCACCCCTTCGGTCCCCCGTGTCGTGGGACGGCAGAAGTCGGCGGCCAAACAGCGTCATGTAGAGGATCCCCGCAAGCAAGGCGGTTAGGCCGACCGGCGCAAAGGCGAACATGCCGAACGGCTCGAGGCCCGACTCGCCGCCAATCCCCGCGACCAGGATGTTCGGGGCCGTTCCGATGAGCGTCATCATGCCGCCGAGCAGCGACGCGAACGCCAAGGGGATGAGCAGCTTCGTGGGGGGCATGTCGATGCGCCGCGCCAGCTCCAGCACAACGGGGAGAAGGAGAGCGGTTGTCGCGATGTTGTTCATGATGGCCGAGAGAACGCCGGCGGTCAGCATCACCAGAAAGGTGAGCCGGCCGGGGCTGTCCCCAGCCAACCTGAGCACCTGTCTTCCGACCAGGTTCGCGACTCCCGTGCGGTACAGGCCACCGCTCAGCACGAGCACGGAGGCGATGGTAATGATGGCAGGATTCGCGAACCCTTGGAGGGCAGAGGTACCGGCGATCACGCCTGTGAGCGTGAGCGCGAGCAGCACGAGAAGACCTACGAGGTCGTATCTTAGCCACCCCGTCACGAACAGAACCGCAGCCGCGAGCAGGACCGTCAGCACGATCAGAATGGAAAGCGTCACCGCTCTCGGATAACCACCACGGGAGTGACGGGCAAGGCTGGCAGCCCTGGCGGTCTCCAGGGGAGGAGAGTAGTAACGTGCATACATGGACATGCCTGAAGGAGTCTTGATCGCGCCATCGGTGCTCGCCGCCGACTATGCCCGGCTCGGAGAACACGTGCGGGAGGCGGAAGAGGCCGGCGCAAAATGGTTTCAGCTCGACGTCATGGACGGCCGGTTCGTCCCCAACCTGGCCGCAGGCCTTCCGGTGGCGAAGGCTTTGCGGGCCTGCACCGAGAGCTTCGTCGACGCGCATCTGATGGTGCACGAGCCCGGCCGTTTCCTGGCCGCGTTCGCTGACGCCGGGGCCGACCTCATTACGATCCACCAGGAGGCCTGCCTTCACCTCCACCGGGATCTGGTCGAGATCCGCCGGCTCGGCTGTCGGAGCGGCGTGGCGATCAACCCGGCGACTCCGGCCGAGACGGTCGGCGAGGTGCTCCACCTGGTCGACCTCGTCCTCGTGATGACGGTCAATCCGGGCTTCGGCGGTCAGGGCTTTATCGAGTCCGCCCTCCCCAAGCTGGACCGGATCCGCGAGATGGCCGAGGCACGTGGGCTGAACGGCATTCGCCTGCAGGTCGACGGAGGCGTAGACGTCGAAACCGCTCCACTCGCGGCACGGGCCGGCGCCGACGTGCTCATCGCCGGATCGGCGGTGTTTCAGGGGAAGGGTAGCGTGGCGCAGAACTTCCGGGCCCTCGAGACGTCCGTTGCCACTCCGGTCTGAGGAGCTCCACCGGTCCGCGGAGGAAACCTAACCTGCCCTGCCGGGGTTCCACTCTCACTATGAGCGCACCTGGATGCGGCTTCGCTGCCGCCTGTGCCTGTCCCAGCCGCTTTCGGAAGCGGAAGGCCGCGGTGCGCGCTTAGGGTCCTCGACCCACCTGGTGAACGCAATGAGCCGCGAGCCTCCGCTCGCGGCTTTTTCTTTTCCCGGAACCTTGTCGACTTGCGAAGCGCCCGAAGAAAGAGGGGTCATGAAGACGGCCATCGAGATCAGAGGAGGAAAGCCGGCGCTTCCGGCCCTGCCGGGTGGAGCGCGTGGACTGGTCGAGTCCATCGGCCTGACCCCGCTCCTACCCCTGCCATCCGCCACGTCAGGCGTCGAGATTCTCGGGAAAGCAGAGTGGCTGAATCCTGGCGGATCCGTGAAAGACCGCACCGCTTGGTCGATCGTGCGCAGTGGGCTCTGGGCAGGCAGGCTTCCCGACCGGACGTTGCTCGACGCCAGCTCCGGCAACACCGCGATCGCCTACGCGATGCTGGGAGCGGCAATCGGGTTCGAGGTCGCGCTCTGCGTGCCGGAGAATGCGAGCCCCGAGCGGCTTCGCATTCTGCGTGCGTACGGCGCCGCGCTCCACCTGACGGCCGCACTCGAGGGTACCGACGGGTCGATCCTCGAGGCGCGCCGCTTGGTGGAAGAGGCTCCCGAGCGCTACTGGTATGCGGATCAATACTCGAACGCCGCCAACTGGCGCGCCCACTTCGAGACCACGGGCCTGGAGATCTGGCGACAGAGCGGGGGCCGCATCACCCATTTCGTTGCGGGGCTGGGTACGACCGGAACGTTGGTCGGCGCCGGCCGGCGATTGGTCGAGTTGACGGAGGGCATACGCATCATCGGCGTCGAGCCGCTGGAGGCGCTGCACGGAATCGAAGGTCTGAAGAACCTGGACTCGGCGTTGCGGCCGCCGATCTACGATCCTTCGACCGTACACGAGCGGCTACGGATCTCGACGGAGGAGGCCCAGCGACGGGCGCGCGAGCTGGCGCTCGACGCCGGCCTGTTTCTCGGGACGTCTTCGGGCGCTGCCTACGCGGCCTGCTTGCAGGTCGCCTCTCGACTCGAGCGGGGGACGATCGTCACGATCCTGCCCGACGGCGGAGAAAGGTATCTGAGCGAGCAGTGGACGGCCTGAACGAAGACGACCGGATCGAGATCGGAACCGGCGTGCGAAACGAGCTCCTGGCCGCCGCGGCACGAGACTATCCCAGGGAGGCATGCGGCATCCTGTTGGGCCGAGTCGAGGGCCGGAGCCGGGTGGTCGAGGGCTTCCGATCCACGGCCAATCGATGGGCGGGTCGCGATGATCGGTACGAGATCGATCCGTCCAGCCTGCGACATGCCTTGGAAGCGGAGGAGGACGGGGGCTCACGCGTCATTGGGTTCTACCATTCGCATCCCGACTCGCTTCCGGTCCCGTCGGAAACGGACCGCAAGATGGCCTGGCCCTGGTACTACTACCTGATCGTTCGCGTAGTGGCGGGCGAGGCGGAGGACGCGAGGGCCTGGGAGCTGGATGTGGAATCGGGCCGTTTCGCCGAGCGTCCGGTCTCATATACCTGAGCGAGGAGTGAAGAGCATGGCCACCGTCTCCATTCGGATCCCGACGCCGCTCCGGCCGTTCGTGAACGGCCGCGACAGCGTGGAGGTAGAGGCAGGGACCGCGCGAGAGGCGCTGGCCCGCCTGACCGATGCGAACGACCAACTCCGTGCCCAGCTGATCGGCGACGATGGAGAGCTGCGAAACTTCGTCAACATCTACGTGGGGAGCAGCAATCTGCGGGATCTCGCAGAGGACCCCGAGCTCGAGGACGGCGCCGAGATGAGCATCGTGCCCTCGATCGCAGGCGGCCGAGAATCGACCTTGCAGCCGACAAACAAGGTCGGGGGTTCGGCCGGCGAGCTATCGTCCGAAGAGCTGCTGCGCTACAGCCGACACCTTCTCATCCCGGAGGTCGGCTTGGAGGGCCAGCAGAGGCTAAAGGCAGCCCGGGTGCTCCTGATTGGAGCGGGGGGACTGGGGTCGCCTCTAGCCCTTTACCTGACCGCTGCCGGCGTCGGAAGGATCGGGATCGTGGACCACGACGTTGTGGACTTCACCAACCTGCAGCGGCAGATCCTCCATGATACGCCCTCGGTGGGCACGCCGAAGCTCGAGTCTGCCCGGGCGCGCCTTCAGGCAATCAATCCGGACGTCGAGCTGGAGAGCTTCGAAACGAGACTCGAGTCGAGCAACGCACTGGAGATTCTCGAAGGCTGGGACGTCATAGCCGACGGCAGCGACAACTTTCCAACGCGCTATCTCGTCAACGATGCCGCTGTCCTCCTCGGAATCCCCACGGTCTACGGTGCGATCTTCCGGTTCGAGGGACAGGCCTCGGTTTTTGGCGCCGAGGGCGGACCTTGCTATCGATGCCTCTTCCGGGAGCCGCCCCCTGCAGAACTGGCACCGAGCTGTGCGGACGCGGGCGTGTTCGGCGTCCTCCCCGGCATCGTCGGCACGATTCAGGCGACCGAGACGATCAAGCTCATCCTGGACCGAGGGGAGCCACTGATCGGACGCATGCTGCTGATCGATGCCTTGCAGATGCGGTTCCGAGAGCTAAGCATCCGGCGGGATCCGTCGTGCCCGGTGTGTGGGGACGAGCCGACGATCACGGAACTGATCGACTACGAGGAGTTCTGCGGGGTGTATGTGGAACAGCGTGACGAATCGGACGGCGTGCCCGAGATGGACGTACTCGAGCTCAAGAGCTGGGTCGAGGATGGTCGAGGCTTCCAGCTCCTCGATGTACGAGAGCCGTACGAGTGGCAGATCTGCAACCTGGAGCCCCAGGGAGCACGCCTGGTCCCCCTCGGTGCCCTGCCCAGGCGCGTCGGCGAGCTGGACCCCGCCGGGCCGATCGTCGTCTACTGCCGTTCCGGAGGGCGAAGCGCGCAGGCCGTCGAGCATCTCCGGGCAACCGGACTGGAGGCGATCAACCTGAAAGGCGGAATCCTCGCGTGGGCGGAGGAGATCGACGAGAGCATGCCAAGCTACTGAGCAGGGCATGAAGATCGTATCCCTGTTGGCGAGCGCGACCGAGATCGTCTGTGCGCTCGGACTCGAAGAGACTCTGGTCGGAATCTCTCACGAGTGCGATCACCCTCCCGAGGTGCTGGACCGTCCCCGCGTGAGTCGCCCGCGATTCGATCCCGAGGGCATGCCGAGTGACGCGATCGACCGGGCCGTCCGCGAAACAGTCGAGACCGAAGGCAGCGTTTACGAGATCGACGTCGAGCTGCTGCTGGAGCTCGGCCCCCACCTCATCTTGACTCAGGCCGTCTGTGATGTGTGCGCCGTCCCTACGGACGAGGCCCGCAAGGCCGTAGAGAGCGCGGGTCTCGACGCGGAGACGCTGTCACTCGATGCTCACTCCCTGCGTGACATCCTGGAATCGATGAGGCTCGTCGGGCAGGCCACCGAGACGGAGGGCCGCGCCGAGGTTCAGGTCGCCGAGCTGAGGCGGCGAATGCACGACGTCTCTCGCGCCGTGACCGGAGCGTCCCGTCCGCGAGTTCTCGCTCTCGAATGGCTCGACCCGCTTTTCACGCCCGGACACTGGGTGCCCGAGATGATCGACATGGCGGGTGGAGAGTGTCTGGCCGGAGCGGCGAAGGAACGCTCGGAGGAGGTCTCGGCCGAACAGCTCGTCGGCCTGGATGCGGACGTACTGCTGATCATGCCGTGCGGGTACGGTCTTTCAGCCTCCCGCCGGGATGCCACGGAGCACGCCAATCTGCTCCGCTCCATCGCGCCGCGGGCGATCGAGGAAGGACGGGCCTTCGTTGTGAACGGGTCATCCTACTTCAACAGGTCGGGCCCGCGTGTGGTGGACGGCGTCGAGGTGCTCGCGGGGCTTCTTCACCCAGAGCTCTGGGGCCTTCCGCTAGCCGGTGCCGCGGCCACCTGGAAGCCGACCGCCTGAGGGCCAGCGGCGAAGTCTAGCGGTCGAACACCACCTGGCGGACGTCGATCACGCTGGGAAGCGAGGCCAGGTCTTCGAGCAGCTCGGAGCGGAGCGGGGCGTCGGTGCGTATTACGCCGAGGGCTTCGCCGCCGACCTCTGCGCGCGCGAGATGATATTCGGCGATGTTCACTTCCGCTCGACCTAGGCAGGATCCCACTTCGCCGATCACGCCCGGCACGTCGCGGTTGCGCACGAGGACGAGATTCCCGCGTGGCACCGCGTCTACGTGAAACCGGCCGATCCGAGTGAGCCGCCGGTGCCCCTCCTCCAACAGGGCTCCGCCCACGACCAGGTCGCGCGGCCCACCGGTAGCCGTCAGCTCGACATAGTTTCTATAGTCGGCGATTCTGCGTCGGCGCACGCGGGCCACGTCGATGCCCCTCTCGGCGGCGACGGCCATCGCGTTCACCAAGTTGAGCGGCGATGCGACGGTCGCCTGCAGATAGCCCTCCAGCGAAGCCGCAGCCAGCAGCCGTAAGACGCGCCGTTTCGAACCGGCGTACCCCACTTCCAGACGCTGACATCCTCCGTCCGTCAGCGCCGCCAGAAGAACGCCCAACCGGCGCCCCAGCTCGAGGGTGGGCTCCAGCTGAAGACGCTCCTCCGGGTCCATCTGAGGGACGTTGAGGGCGGCGGTAAGGTCTCCGGTCAGAAGCGCATCCCGTACGCTGACCGCGATCTGGATCGCCACCTCGCGCTGCGCCTCGAGCGTGGCTGCACCCAGATGCGGGGTCATTACTAGGTTCGGAACATCCCGCAGTGGATGATCCTCGGGCAGTGGCTCCGTCCCGAATACGTCCAGCGCCGCGCCGGCTATTTTGCGCTCCGACAAGGCGACGGCGAGCGCTCCCTCGTCCACGATGCCGCCACGGGCAGCGTTGACGAGCACAGCCGTCGGCTTCATTCGGGCGAGCTCGGCAATCCCGATCAGTCCGCGGGTCTGGTCCGTCAACGGGACGTGCAACGTCACGAAATCGGCTCTCTCCAGGAGCTCGTTCAGCTCCACGCGCTCCATGCGGAGGTTGGCGGCCCGCTCGCCCGTCAGGTAAGGATCATACGCGAGGATCCGCATTCCGAACGCGCGTGCGCGACGCGCGACCTCGCTTCCGATGCGGCCGGCACCGACCACCCCGAGCGTGTTTCCCTTGAGCTGCCGGCCCCGCAGCGCCTTTCGCTCCCATCTGCCCGCTCGAACGGAACGGTCGGCCTCCGCTATCCGGCGCGCGGCCGTCAGCAAAAGCGCTAGCGAGAGCTCCGCGGTGGAGCTCGTGTTCCCTCCCGGCGCGTTCAGCACGGCGATGCCGCGCCTTGTCGCAGTCTCGATGTCGATGTTATCGACGCCTACGCCGGCTCTTCCGATCACCTCGAGCCGCTCTGCACGTTCCAGTAACGCGGCATCGACCCGGGTACTGCTGCGAACGATAATGGCCGCCGCATCGCGAACCGCCTCGGCCAGCTCTTCGCTTGGCTTGCCGGAGAGATCGACGACCTGGAGCCCATCCTCCGAGCTGAGAACGTCGATGCCTTCGGCGGAGAGCGGATCGGCAATCACCACCGTCTTTGCCTGTCGACCCCCTTCGGTGGGCGTCGCAATCGTGGTCCGCCCGGGGTCCCGGAGGGCAACGCCGTCGGTCACGCCGTCAACACCTCGCCCAGCTCCGCGAGCAGGCCTTCCAGCTGTTCCATCGAATGATCACCCATATGTCCGATACGTATGGTCTCTTCTTTCAGCTCCCCGTAGCCCGTGGCTACCACGTAACCCCGCTCTCTAAGCCTTCCAGCGACATCTGGACCGCTCGACCGTTCAGGATCGGGAAGCCTGAGCGCCGTGACCGTCGGCGAGCGGTATCCGGGCAAAGCCAGGATCCCGAAGGGCCGCCCCGTCTCTGCGGCCAGCTGTGCGACCCAGGAGTGCGTGCGGTCGGCCATTTCCTGATGACGTTGCCAGCGGGCTTCCAGGCCCTCGTCTCCAATCCGTTCGAGCTGGTGAATCAGCGCGTACATGAGGGAGACCGCCGGAGTGTTGGGCGTCATTCGCCGCTCGACCTGTTTTTCGAACTTCAGGAGATCAAAGTAAAACCCGCGATGCTCGATTTGCCGTGCCCTCGCGATGGCTCGCTCCGACGCTGCGGCTAAGGCGAGGCCCGGCGGCAGCGCGAGCGCTTTCTGTGAACCGGTCAGCACGAAATCGAGGCCCCACTCGTCCATGCGTAGCGGCGCGCCACCCATCGAACTGACGGTATCCACGGCGAGGAGGATATCGTCGAACTCGCTCACGACGCTGGCGAGGTCCCGAACGGGGTTCAGCGCGCCGGTGGACGTCTCCGAGTGTACTACGGTAACGAGATCGTAGCGCTGAGGGTCCGCCTCCAACATCTCGCGCAGGTCCTCGGCGAGGTTGGCTTCACCCCACTCGACCGCCAATCGATCGGCTGGCCGGCCGTACGCCTGCGCGATCTTGTAGAACCTTCCGCTGAAGGCCCCGCAAACGAGACAGAGCACCCGCTTCCGGCTCAGGTTGGCGATCGCCGCCTCCATCATCCCCGTCGCCGAGGAAGTGGAGATGTACACCGGGCGCTGCGTTCCGAAGAGGTTACGCAGCCCACCCTGCAACGCCCCGACCAGTAGCTGGATCTCCTCGCTCCGGTGTCCGATAACCGGTTGCGTCATCGCTTCCAGCGTGCCCGGCTCGACCTCTGTCGGGCCCGGAAGGAAGAAGTGCCCGTATTCAAATCTGCTCATCTATACCACATCCCCGCTCTGGCTGAGGGTAGCAGTGTCGAGTGCCACATCATCCGCCCACGAACTTCGCCACGGCCAGGCCGTCCCGCACGGGTACGAGTACCCCGTCGAAGCGCGGATCTTCCGCCAGTCGGCGGTTGAAGACGCGGATCGCTTCCGTCTCCGCATCACGAGCGGCCACGTCCACGACCCTACCCTCCCAGAACGCGTTGTCCCCGATGAGGAGACCACCCGGTTTCAGGAAATCACAGGCAGCATCCAGATAGTACGGATAATTCTCCTTGTCCGCATCGATGAAGATCAGGTCGAAGGAAGATCGACCGGGATCGTCAATCAGCTCACCCTCCAACGCGGCTCTCGCCTCGCCTTCGAGGAGCCGAATCCGCCGACTCTCGCCGGCGCGTTCGAACGCTTCACGGGCAAGATCCGCGTGACCGGCGTCCACCTCGACCGTGATCAGCAGAGCATCCTCCGGCAACAGAGACAGGAGCCAAAGAGCGGAGTAGCCGCCGAGGGTACCGAGCTCCAGAAGCCGCCCGGCTCCACAAAGATGGGCTAGAACGGCCAGGATTCGGCCTTCCAAAGGAGAGACGTGGATCGGAGGAAAGCCGCGAATCTCGATCTCGGACCTTATCCAGCGATGGGCCTCTGTCTCCGGAGCGAACAGCTCCTCCGAGTAGGCCAGCAGCGGAGCCATATCTTCAGGTGGCATCGCGTCGTCGTCCCCTCTCCCTTGGTTGTTTGGGGGGAGGCCGGCTCAACCGGCATCCCCGCCACACGCGCGCTCGGCCGCACGCAGCCATACGCGCACCCGACCAAGCCGGCCAGCGTGCGGATCCGACCGCTGGGCGCGAATCGCGCCGGCGATCGTCACCGGATCGGTCCGAGCTAGGTCGCAGACGTTCCGAACGCCCAGTTCACCGAGTCCCCTCGCGTTCCTCGTTCCGATGCCGCGCAGCATGATCAGCTCGGCTTCGGCAGCGAGAGCCCGTACCCGTTCTTCTGGTAGACCGGACGCGGTCAGCCGGTCGGGTCTCGCCCGGACGATTTGCTCGATCCGATCGATCCCGGCGGAGCCGAGAGCCTCCATTTCCTGTGTCGTCAGGCTGGGCATCGCCTCGACCTGCGGATAGACGGAATCGACCGTCCACCGGTCCATCAAGGCCGTCATGGCGATGCCGAACATCAGGGAGGTCGCGACAGCGACGAAGCGGAAGGAGCGTGGCCGCTCCCGTCGCTCCAGTTGAGGACGGAGCTTCGGCTCCACACCGGGCGGGCCCCAACCTGCAGTAGCGAGGCGCGCGTTGACCAACGCCTGGTAGGCCACGAAGCAGTCGAGCGCGAACACCGGAAAACCGAGAAAGCCCGGCAGAGGCATCTCGAACAGCTTGTTTCCCTCGAGGCCGGGCACCGTGTAGATCCAGCGGGTCGCTGACAGAGCGTTGAAGGCCTCCCAGATGAGACCGACCATCGCCCCAGCCGCCAGCAACTGCACCAACCGCTCGTAGCGCCCGAGCTCCAGATCGGCGAGCAGCGACGTCTGGCGGGCTCGACGGTAGTTCCAGGGCTCGAGGACGAGGGCCGGGAAGCCCCACACGAGGGGGAAGAACAGGCCGGGACGCCACAGAGCCAGCGCAAGAAACCCAAAGCCGGCAGCCATGATCCCACGGGCATGGCTGGACAGCTGAAAACGAGGCCCTCGCAGCCCCTCGGCGAAGCCGATTCTCTCGACCCAGCGATGAACGAGATAGATCGCTGGGAGTACGGTGGCAAACGCCGTGAACGCGCCTAGGATCCGCACGGCGAAGCTGTTTGCCGCAAACACGTAATACCAGTTGGCGATGCGGAGATTGATCAGCTCGAAAGCGAACCACAGTGGAGCTGACCAGAATAAGAGGCTCAGCCAGAGCCGTGCAGATCCCGCTGCCCGGCCGGTGGACAGGAAGTAGAATGAGCCGAGCGCGATCAGCAAGGAGTACCAGGCCCAGTGATAGTACCAGCCGTAGAAGGGCGGACGCTGCTGGGCCGCCGCCGTCGTCGCGAACCCGAGGACTGCGAGCGCGGCGATCGCGGCGACAAGCCAGTCGACCCGGTTGACGGATCGGCGCGGCCTGGCAAAGGTACTAGGCATGCGCTACGTAGCCATCACACACGTTTCGCCCGAAGAAGTCCTTCAGCGAGCGAGGGAGTTCTTCGGCACGAACACTAAACTCGAGGTGTCGGAAGAGTCGCACGACTCGGTCACCTTCACCGGCGACATGGGCAGCGCGAAGATCCGGGTCGACCGGGAGCACGGCCACACCAACGTGCATGCCTCGACCGATCGCGTCGTCGGCCTGGACGTAACGGATATCACGAAACGCTTTCTTTACACACTCGGCCGAGCGTAGCATGGCAAAGACCTCCTCCGAACCCGAGGGCGCACACGTTGCTTCCGTGGTCCCGGTTCTCACGGTTCGGCTCATCATGCCCGATCGTTGGCTGGAGCACGTCGTTGAGCTCCCGGCCACCACGAGCCTGGAAGAGGCGAAGCAGATCGGCTTACGTGCCATGCTGCTTCGCGACACGGACGATCCGGACGACTTCTATGTAGAGTACGCGGAGAAGCGGGTCGTCGACGAATCGGTGACGCTGGCGGAGTTGGGTGTCCAGGCACGCGAGATCGTCTCGATACGGGCGTACGATCTCGGGCACTACCCTCGGTTCGACGGTTAGGCGAGCGTCCTCGAGGACTCCTCAACCAGGCTCGAACTCCTCCCGCAGAATCCCGAACATGGCCAAGTCCTCGTAGCGTCCCCACTTTCGGACGTGTCTCCGAAGGCAGCCTTCGTACTTCATTCCGATCTTCTCGAGCACTCGACCAGACGCGGGGTTGCGTGCGAAATGATGCGCGTGAATGCGCTCCAGACCGAGCTCTTCAAAACCATATCGAAGAACGGCGTGCGCCGCCTCGGTAGCGAGGCCACGCCCCCAATACGGCATTCCGATCCAGTAACCCATCTCCGCTCGGAGGCTACCCAGATCGACAACCAGGCCGATCGCTCCGATCAACCCTTCGGCCGTCCGGCTCGGCAAATCGACCGCGAACACGATGCCTTCACCGCTCGCTAGGCTCTCAGCTTGCCCGGCGATCCAGGCCTCGGCCATCCCATCCTCATAGGGGTGCGGGATGTTAATCGTCGTCGAGGCTACTTCCTTCTCCCCGGCGAGGAGCTGGACCCGCGCCGCGTCGGACGGGCGGAACGGGCGTAACAGCAGCCTCTGCGTCCGAATCTCGTTCTGCCTGATCTCGCTCGTCGATCCCCCGTTCACTCCTCGTCACCGTCGATCGCCTCGAGGCCCTCGCGCACGAGCCAAGGAACCATCAGTAGCGCCGTCACCGGGTCGGCCCACCACCAGCCGAACAGCGCGTTCGCCCCCAACCCGAGCAGCAGTGCAAACGAAAGGTACGCGCAAGCTAGCGTCTCTTTCGCCTCGGCCCTGAGAGCAGCGCTGCCGATCTCGCGAGCCGCCCTCAGCTTCCCTATGGCGATCAGCGGCATTGTGATCAGGGAAAGGCCGGCGAGAGCCACCCCGAGCCAGCTCTCCCCTGGTGCGTCGCGAGTCCAGAGGATCCACCCGGACTGCGCTGTCACATACGCGGCCAGGGCGAGCAGTGTAACCCCCACGAAACGAGTGACGCGCCACTCGACGGCACGAACACGCTCGAGCGACGCGCCACGCATCTCCAGGGAGAGCCGCCAGACAACCACCATCGCCGCGGCCAGTTCGATAACGCTGTCGAGTCCGAAGCCGACCAGGGCGATGCTGCCGGCGCGCACCCCCGCGTATAGCGCGACGCCGGCTTCCACGACGTTGTAGAAGACGGTTAGTGCGGCGAGCCATGTCGCTCGCCGCAGCCACAGCCGTCTCCTTGCCACGCTGCCTACGCCCAACGTCCCGTTCCGGGGGTCCTCAATCGACGCCGATCCGCTCGCTGCGCCGCTCCAAGAGGAGGACATCACGCCAGCGGCCGTCCAGCTTCCCGAGCCTCTCGCGGCAGCCCACCACCCGAAAGCCTTCCCGCTCATGCAGCCGCAAGCTGCCTTCGTTCTCCCGGAAGAGTCCGGCCTGCAGGGTCCAAAAGCCCGCACCTTCCGACGCGGTCACGAGGTGTCGCAGAAGCGCGGAGCCGACTCCCCGCCCGCGGCTCTCAGTCGCAACGTAGACGCTGACCTCGGCAACCCCGCCGTACACGCACCGGTCCGAGACACCCGACAGGGCCGACCAACCGTCCAGTCCGGTATCGCTTTCCCCTACGAATCGGCAGCGTTCGAGGTGCGTCCGGTCCCAGGTCTCCCAGTCGGGGACCTCGGTCTCGAAAGTCGCGTTCCCGGTGGCGATGCCTTCCGCGTAGATGTCCCGCACCGCCTCCCAGTCCGCCGGCTCCAGCGGCCGAATCCTCACATTTCCGCTCACGACGTCAGGCATTCGCTATCGACGCCGGAACAGGGGGGCGACGAGGCCGCCGATCGTGGCGCCGATCACCACCGTGAACCCGAGAGGGCCGATGTGGTCGAGCGGACCGGCCCCGATCGCACGGTTCATGTAGACTCCGAGACCGAAAAAGGAAGCGCCACCGATCAGCGCTCCAATGATCGAGCTCCGCAGCGCTCTGCCCATCAGCGTGGATGTCGCGCGAAGTACGATCGCGTTTCCCTCCAGACGACCCCTGAGAGGAGGAGCAATCCGACCAGGTTCGGGAACGCCATCAGGGCGTTCATGATGTCCGACAGCAGCCACACGACGTCCAGCCGTGCTACCGCCGCGATGGCAATGACCAGGACGAAAAGGATGCGATAGGGAAAGATCGCTTTGACGCCGACCAGGTACTCCAGGTTTCGCTCCCCGTAGTACGACCAGCCGAGCATCGTGCTGAACGCGAAGAAGGAGAGACAGACGGCGACGATCATGCCGCCCAGCTGACCCGGCAGGCCGGTGCCGAAAGCCAGCTGTGTCAGGTTGGCTCCGTCCACTCCGCTCAACCAGGCGCCCGTGCAAATGATCGCGATCCCCGTGAATGTGCAGACGACGATCGTGTCGATGAAGGTCTGGGTCATCGAGACCATCGCCTGCCGGACCGGCTCATCCGTCTGGGCCGCAGCAGCCGCGATACCACCGGTGCCGAGCCCGGACTCGTTCGAGAATACCCCACGGGCAACACCGAACCGAACCGCTTGAGCCATCGTGTAGCCGATCGCCCCTCCGCCCGCCGCCATCGGAGTGAACGCACCCTCGAAGACGAGGCGGAAGGCGTTCGGCACGCTGCCGATGTTGAGGAGGATGACGAGCCCGGCACCAACCATGTAGAGCACGATCATGATCGGGACAAAGACCCCGGTGAAGCGACCGATCGACTTGATCCCGCCAAGGATCACGGCGGCGACGAGGCTCGCCACGATGATCCCTGTCAGCCAGTGCGGGAGAGCGAAGGAGCGATTGAGCGCATCCGCTACGGCCTGTGATTGGACACCGTTTCCGATCCCGAACGCGGCGATGGCCGCGAAGAGCGCGAAAAGGGTCGCGAGGATTCGGCCGAGGGGGCCCCACCGGATGCCGTTCTCCAGGTAGTACATCGGCCCGCCCGATTTCTCGCCCCGCTCGTCCGTCTCCCGAAAGCGGACGCCCAGAACGGCTTCCGAGTACTTCGTCGCCATCCCGACCAGCCCCGTCATCCACATCCAGAAGAGGGCTCCCGGGCCGCCGGCCGCGATGGCGGTGGCGACACCGACGATGTTCCCGGTCCCCACGGTGGCGGCGAGCGCGGTCATCAGGGCCTGGAAGTGAGAGATATCGCCGTCGGCCCCCTCCTCTCGGCGCTTGATCAGCGCGAGCCACAGCGAGTGCTTGAGGAGGCGAAACTGGAGGCCTCGGAGAAGCAGAGTGAGGTAGAGGCCCGTTCCGACGAGAAGGATGATCAGGGGAGGCCCCCAGACGAAGGACTGTACTTCAGAGAGCATAGAATCGTCCCGGTATCGGTTGGCAAAGGCCAGCCAGCGTAGCACATTGCCGGCCGCAGCCCAGAACCGTCAACAATCTCGCGGGACTCTCCAAGACATGCCGGCGACAGGCCCACACGGCGACCCAGAAGTGCTCCGCGCCCTCGAGGCCGCCGTACGGCGCGGTCGGAACGTCGCGATGCTCGCGGCGGCGGGGTCGGGACACGAACGCGTGTTCGGGACCGCCATCGAGTCGGCTTGCGAGGCGGGCGCCGGCCTGCAGGCCCTCGTCCTGGTGCCAACCCGTGACGCAGCGCTTCGGGTCGGGGCGGGAGCGGCCGCCGTGCTCTCGGACTCCGACCTTGCCGTTCTCGTTTGGCCGCCGGTCGCGGGTGGAGCCGATGGAGGCCAGGCGGAGGTCCTGATCGGGAGACCGATAGCGCTGCTCAAGGAGATCCGGGGAGGTCGAATGCAGACGGCTGGTGTGAAGCTGATCTGCATCGACGGCGCCGATCACGCTCTGCGACTCGGCGAATGGCCGGCCGCGGAAGCCCTCCTCGACGTTCTCGGCGGCGAGGCGCAAAAAGTGGTGGCCAGCGGTTCGTTCGAGAACGATCTGGCAGACCTGGTGGAGCGACATGTCGCCAGGCCGAAGCGCTGGCCGGAGGAGCTCTTCGTGGACGACGGGTCGGCGGGCGGGACCGCCGGAGACCTCTGGTGCGGCGCCGCGGCTCGGGAGGAAGAGCGGATCGACCTGCTGGCGGCCGCGCTCGGCGATGCTTCCGGCGTGGACGGAGCAGCTTCTCTTGTCCTGTGCACCACGCAGTCTGAGGCGGAGCGCATCCGAGCGGGCCTGCACGCGCGTGGCGTATCCGTTGTCGAGGGCTCGGCTGAGGAAGGCGCGCCGTCCGCGGGAGTGGTCGTGACGACGGAGCCGGCCCATATGGAGGGCGAGCTGGCAATAGTCGCTCGCTGGGGGCCGCCCGATGACATCGAAGCCTACCAGGCGCTGCCGGCCGCTGGACGGCGCATCGCGATCGTCGATTCGCTTCACCTGCAGCAGCTGAGACTGTTGGCTCGCCGTGCGAGGTGGAGAGTGAGGCTTCTCGGTGGCGGACCGCCGGCTGAACAGGACGCGGTACAGCGCTTCCGCGAGACCGTACAGAGCCGCCTCCAAGCCGGAGACCTGTCGGCGGAGCTGCTACTCCTCCGGCCGCTTCTCGAGGAAAACTCCACGACCGACGTCGCGACCGCGCTGGCGGCTCTCCTGCGTGAGCGAGGCGCCATAGAGGCGCGAGCAGAGACCGGGCCTGGGAAGCCGGCCGCCAGGGGACCGGCAACGCCCGGCGAAGTTCAGGCCGTGCTCCCGGCGTGGACGAAGATCTTCGTCAATGTCGGCAAGCGCGATGGAGCCGGACCGGGGGATATCGTGGGCGCGATCACCGGGGAGACGGGAGCTGCGGGCGGCCAGATCGGGCTCATCGAGCTCCGAGCCAGTTTCACCCTGGTCGACGTGGATGCCGAGATCGCCGATCGGGTGATCCAAGGCCTGAGCGGCACTCAGATCAAGGGCCGGACCGTATCCGCCAGACGGGCGAAGGAGGGGATCTAGAGGCTAAAGGGAGTCTTTCAGTCCCTTGCCGGCGCGGAAGGTCGCTGTCGTGCTCGCCGCGATCCTTATCGGCGCGCCCGTTCGGGGATTTCGGCCCGAACGTGCCTTTCGCCTTCGTGTCTCGAACGTGCCGAAGCCGGTGATCTGCACCTTGTCATGTCGCTGCAGGGCGCGAGAGATGATCCCGCCAGGCGTATCGAACAGGGCATCGACGCAGCGCTGGGCATCCGCCTTCGACATCCGGGCTCGATGGGAAAGCGAATCGATGAGATCCGTCTTGTTCACGGCGGCTCCTGTTGGTGAAGTTGCGGCAAGGCCGGGCTCAGCAAAACGAAGGCAAGGTTAGATTTGACATCCAGCGGGGTCAAGATCGAAAGAGCCGCCGAACGGGCCAGGTTTCGCGCCTGGGAGGGACAGGCTTCCGCCATGACGGGGTTCCGATTCCTCTTCCGGCGAACCCTCTTCGTCGTTCTGGTGGTCGCCGTCCTCACGGTCATCGGTACGGTTGCCTTCCTCCAGTTTCCGGGATGGACCTTCTCGGACGCCCTCTATATGACGATCATCACCCTGTCCGCCGTCGGGTACGAGGAGGTGCGTCCACTGGACGACCAGGGCCGAGCGGTCGCCGCATTGTTGTTGGCCGGCGGGGTCACGTCGATGGGCCTCTGGTTCGCTCTCATCACGTCGGCGATCGTCGAGATGGACCTCGGCAACGTCCTACGACTCCGAAAGACCAGGAAGGCCATGAGGCAGCTGAAAGACCATATCATCGTGTGCGGAGCGGGCCGGACGGGATTGCAGGTGATCAGGGAGCTCATTCACGCGGACGTCCCGTACGTGGTCATCGACATCGCGCCCGACCGCGCGGAGCAAGTCGGGGCGATGAGGGAGGACGTCCTGGTGCTCGAAGCCGATGCCACGCGGGACGAGACACTCGATGAGGCGCGGGTCGGGACGGCGCGCGGCCTGGTCGCCGCACTCCGGGATGACACGTCGAACCTGTATGTCTGCCTGAGCGCGAAGAGCCTGCGTCCGGACCTCGAGGTGGTCGCTCGCGCCTCGGAAGAGGAGTCGATCAACAAGCTCCTCAAAGCGGGTGCTGACCACGTCATCAGTCCGACGCTCACGGGCGGAAGCCGCATGGCCGCCCTTCTCTTGAGACCCCAGGTGGTGAGCTTTCTGGACGTCGTCACGACCGGCGAGGGGCTGAATCTCCGGCTCGAGGAGCTCCCCGTCCCGGTCGGCTCTCCGCTGGCCGGCCATTCACTCGCAGAGGCGCAGATCCCGCAAAAGACCGGCTTGATCGTGATCGCTCTCCAGCACGCCTCGGACGAAGGGGCGTTCATCTACAACCCGGGGCCGGATGAGCAGATTCGGGCCAACGACTTCCTCATTGTCCTCGGGGGCCGCGAGCAGATCGACTCGCTCCAGGAAGTCGTCGGGGCCTGAGGGCGACCGCGACTTGGAGCGCCGGGAGCCGTTCTTCCGCCGGACGGCGTTCGTCGTCCCCTCGGCGGTCTGCGGGATCGTACTCTCCTGGTTCGCTCTCAACCTGATCACGCTACCCTCGGTATCCCGCTATGCCGAGGCCTGGCCCGACACGACCGCCTACATGATGATCCGCCTCGCGCAGGCAGAGAGGCAAGATGAGCCCCTTCGGCTGCGTTACCGGCCGGTGCCTCTCGCCCAGGTGCCGACGACCGTTCGACGAGCCGTGCTCGTGTCGGAAGACGCCGCCTTCTTCGATCACAGCGGATTCGATTGGTTCGAGCTGCGGGAGGCGCTCGAGAAGTCATGGCGGGAGCGAGTTCCGCCGCGCGGAGCGAGCACGATCACTCAGCAGCTGGCCCGCAACCTGTATCTCTCCCCGCGCCGAAGCCTGACGAGGAAGCTCAGAGAAGCGCTGATCACCCGAAGGCTCGAACGATCCCTCTCAAAGAACCGGATTCTCGAGCTCTACATGAGCGTGATCGAGCTCGGACCCGGCATCTTCGGAGTCGAGGCGGCCGCTCGGGAGTACTTCGGCGTCGCAGTATCCGGTGTCTCGTCGCGCCAGGCGGCCATGCTCGCCGCCACTATCCCCTCGCCTCTCCGCGACAACCCGGCGACGGACACCCGCCGCTTCCGCTGGCGCACCGGCCTTATCGCGCGGCGGGCCTTCGGGGGCGCATAGACATGAGCCTGGCGATCTGTTCCGTTGCGGAGCCGGCGGAGAGGCAGTTGTTTCGGTCAACTTCACGTGAACCGGGCGGAGGCGCCGGATGAACCTGCTGCTGGCCGTGGTCATACTCTATCCGCTGATCCTGATCGGCGTGAGCCTGTGGCGATCGCGCTCCGTGAAGAGCCACGACGACTTCATGGTGGCGGGCCGGGGCGTGCCGGTGGCCCTCCTGGTAGGCACGTTGGTCTGCACCTGGATCGGATCCGGATCGTTGTTCGGGGGCGCCGGCCTCGCTTATCGGACAGGCATCGCGGAGCTCTGGTTCAGCTCGGGCGGATGGCTGGGCCTGATCGTGGCGTTCTTCCTGGCCGCTCGTGTCCGGAGGATTGCCGAGTATACCGTCCCGGACCTTCTGGAAAAACGCTACAACGCAGCTGCCCGCGTGCTCGGCACGGTCGCGATCATCCTCGCCTACGTGACGATCGCCGCCTATCAGTTCCGAGGTGGAGGCTGGATCCTCAGCATCGTCTCGGACGGGGCGATCAGCCCCGATACGGGCATGTACATCACCGCTGTCGTCATCGTGCTTTTCACCGCACTGGCCGGCATGGTCTCGATCGTCACGGTCGACATCTTCAACGGGATCATCATCACGCTCGGCGTTCTCTTCGCCCTCCCCTACATGGTGTTCGAGCTGGGCGGCGTGGGCGCGGTGACGAGTGCCCTGCCGGCTGAGCACATGCAGCCGCTCGGCGGCCACAACGTGCTGTGGGTATTCGGAGTTGCCGCTCCGACGTTTCTGCTGATCCTCGGGGAGAGCGGCATGTACCAGAAGTTCTTCTCGGCGAAAGACGAGAGCGCAGCTCGAAAGGCCGTCGTCGGAATGGTGGCGGGCATTGTCATCATCGAGGTGGCCCTCGCGCTGCTGGCGATCGCCGGGCGAGCAGCGTTTCCGGACCTCGTGGAATCGACGTCGGTCGTCGGCCGGGCAGCCTCGGAAACCGTGATCCTGTATATCGCGCGGCACGGGCTGCCCGTGGCGGGCGGGGCGATCCTCCTCGCCGCCGCGGTGGCGATCGTCATGTCCACGGGAAACACCTTCCTGCTCGTGCCCTCGACGAACGTGAGCCGTGACCTCTACCAAAGGTTCTTCAATCCGGACGCCTCCGAACGGCAAATGCTGCTCGTCCAGCGGCTGACGATCGCGGCCTTCGGGGTCCTCGCCCTCCTTCTCATCACCCAGTTCGACACGATCCTGGCGATGGCGCTCTACGCCTACTCGCTCGTGGGAGCCAGCCTGACCCCGGCCCTGCTCGCCGCGTTCCTCTGGCGACGCGTCACGGTCGAGGGAGGCGTGGCATGCCTGGCTGGCGGCCTGATCACGCTGCTCGGAATCGCCGTGCTCAGCCGAATGGGAGTGGACTTCACCGTCGCCCTGGGCGGCACCGTCTTCGACTTCGCCAGCAGCGACTACATCGTGATTCCCGGAGTCCTGGTATCGACCGGTCTGATGGTGGGGGTCAGCCTGTTGACGGAGCCGTCGGCGCCGGAGAAGTGGGAGCCGTTCTTCGTACCTGCCGGGGAGAGCCTGGAGGCAGCAATCGAGGAGGAGCGCCGGCACAGCCTGGAAGCGGCCCCCGAACCGGAGGATCCTACCGCGGGGATCGGGCCGGGCGAGGTCTGACGGAAGGGGCTACTCGCCCCCGTCGTCCATCTTGCGCTTCAGCTTCTCGAGCAGCTCCTCGGCCTCGAACTCGTAGCGGGGCATGCGCCCGAGCTCGTCCAACTCCGGATCGTCGCCGCCGATATCTCTCTCCACTTCATCCCGTGCCGCTTCCAAGTCTGCGTCACGGGTTAACTTGTCCTCGAACCGGTCGAACTGATCGGTGGCTCCTCCGGATGCCTCGTGCAGGCGCTGCTTCGTCTTGGAGCGCCGAGCCCTCGCCACCAGCGCGCTCTTCTGTGAGCGGGCGCTCTTCAGCTGAACAGTCATCTCCTCGATCTCGACCCGCTTGAGATCGAGCTCTGCCGCGGCCGCCTCCCGCTGCTGCAGGAGCATCTCGGCCCGCGACTTGTGCTGCTCCGCGAATCTCACGGCGACCTCGACGGTTTCCGAGTCACCGATCGCCTGCGCTTGATCCGCCCGGCGCACCGCGTCCTCCGCCCGCTTCAGCTCGGCAAGTCGGCGCGCTTCGATGCCCCTTACCTGGCGCTCCAGCTCCGGTAGACGGGTCTTCGCCTCGACGAGCTCCTCGCGCATCGCGGCGACCAATCGCTCGACATCCTCCTCGGAAGTGCCGCCCTTCCGTTCCTCCAGGCTGCTGAGCGCGTCGTCCAGAACCTTGCGAAGTCTCCTGAACATGGCTTGAAGTCTAATGAACGCGGCTGACCTTCACCACGGAAGGAAGTCTCGGCGGATCTCCCGGTGTATAATACAGACACTATGAACGGGACGACCGAAACCATCAGCGAGGATGGCCGGCGCGAGGTTTTCGCGGTCGAGGGCATGCACTGCGCCGGATGTAGTGCGGCGGTCGAGAAGGCATTGAACCGGCTGGAGGGTGTGGAAGCCTCGGTAAGCCTTCCCGCGGAATCCGCCACAGTGCTCTACCCGCCCGATCGGATAAGCCGCGAAGACCTCCAGCAGGCCGTCGAGAACGCGGGCTATACGCTCCTCGCTCCGGCCGAGGCCGGCCCCGAGCCCGGCGCGATGGAGCGCGAGCGACTGGAGCGCGCCGAGCGTAAGCTCGCCCAGGCTCGCCGACGCATGACGCTCGCGTGGCTACTCACCCTGCCCGCCATGGTCTGGATGATCCCGGAGATGGTGCTGGGCGTGAAGTGGCCGAGCCCGCTCGCATTCGATCTCGGGATGACGCTCATCGCCGCTGCTGTTCTTGCCGTACCGGGGGCGGCCACGATGCGCAGTGCCGCCATGTCGATCCGCCACTGGGCTCCCAACATGGATGTGCTCATCGCCCTCGGTAGCGGCGGCGCCCTCGCGACGGGCGTGATCGCGACTCTGCATGACCTCGGTGCCGCACCAGCACTAATGAACTACGCCGGGGTGGGCGCGATGATCATGGCTATCCATCTCACGGGTCGGTTCATCGAGGCCAAGGCGCGCGGACGCAGCTCGGCCGCCATCCAGCGACTGCTCTCGCTTGAAGCCCGCACGGCCAGAGTTCTGCGCGACGGGGTCGAGGTAGAGGTGCCGATCGCCGAGGTCGGTGTGGATGAGGTGATGCTCGTGCGGCCGGGCGAGAAGATCCCCACGGACGGCGTCGTGGTCGACGGTCACAGCGCGGTCGACGAATCACTCGTCACGGGCGAATCGATGCCCGCCGAGAAAGGCCCGGGCGATGAGGTGGTAGGCGCCACCGTCAACCGAGAAGGCGCTTTGAGGGTTCGAGCCACCCGGGTGGGCGAAAGCACCTTTCTCGCTTCGGTGATCCGCTCCGTGGAGCAGGCCCAGGGGAGCAAGGTCCCGATCCAGGAGTTCGCCGACCGGATCACGGCGGTATTCGTGCCGATCGTCCTGGCCATCGCTGCGGCAGCCCTGGTCTCGTGGCTGGCCTTCCCGGACACCTTTCACTCGATCGTCAGCGCGGCCTCGCGATTCATCCCCTGGGTAGAACCCGGTATGGGACGTGTCTCGCTCGCCCTGTTCGCCGCGCTCGCGGTGCTCGTGATCGCGTGCCCCTGCGCACTCGGTCTCGCCACCCCGACGGCCCTCATGGTTGGAACGGGGCTCGGGGCGGAAAAGGGCGTGCTCGTGCGGGACGGAGCGGCCATTCAGCGGCTTCAGGAAGCCGACGTGATGGTCTTCGACAAGACCGGCACGCTGACCGTAGGCGCTCCCTCCGTCACCGATGTCGTCACCGCCGCGGGGTGGACGGAAAGCGATCTCTGGCGAGTTTTGGCGCCCCTCGAGGCGCTCTCCGAGCATCCCCTCGGTCGGGCCATCGCGGCGGCCGAGCCGGCCCGCGCGGCGATGGGCGGAGATGTCGGATCGGTGGCGCAGGCGGCGGTCACCGACTTCCGGATCGAGCCGGGTCGCGGCGTCCGCGGATCCGTGAACGGTCGATCCGTGGTCGCGGGCAGCGAGCGCCTCATGAGGGAGGCGGGGATCGATCTCTCGGAGCTGGAGGCGGCCGCCCAGGAGCTGGAAGGACGCGCGCGGACTATCGTCTTCGTGGCGGCGGACGGAAAGCCGGCAGGCCTCGCCGCACTGGCCGATCCGCTGCAGGCGGGCGCCGCCGAGGCGTTGGCCGAACTGCGATCACTCGGCCTGCAAACGATCATGCTGACCGGAGACAACGAGCGAACCGCCGCCGCAGTGGCGGACCGCCTTCGGATCGACTCCTGGCGAGCCGGCCTTCTGCCGGACCAGAAGCTGGACGTGATCAGAGAGCTTCAGGAGGCCGGCCGGATCGTGGTCATGGTCGGAGACGGGATCAACGACGCTCCGGCCCTGAAACAAGCCGACGTGGGGCTGGCGATCGGCAGCGGGACGGATATCGCGATCGAGGCGGCGGACATGGCGCTGCTGCAGGACCACCTCGCGGCGGCCGTGCGTGCGGTGCGGCTCTCACGCGCGACCTTCAAGAAGATCCGGCAAAACCTGTTCTGGGCCTACTTCTACAATACGGTGGCGATTCCCGTTGCATTCCTCGGACTGCTGCACCCCGTGATCGCGGAGGCCGCCATGGCCTTCAGCTCGATCACGGTGGTGACCAACGCGAATCGCCTTCGCTCCGTGCGCCTCGACCGGTAGTCGGCCGCTAGATCAACGGCCTCACGGCTGGGGGCTCTCCTCACTCGCGACACCGGCCTCGCGCTCGATGAGCGACCGGTGAGGCGCATACTCCGGCTTCATGTCCAGCTCGCCTGCGGCCACGGCCGCCCGCAGCCGTTCGGCAAACTCCTCTGCGGCCGCCGGATCATCCGAAGCGGCCGCGGCCCGCCGGGCCAGGACGAGGGCCAGCGCGTGGCTCGCGTCTTCGGCCAAGACCCTGTCGGCGATCCCGCTCGCCGTCGTGGCATCCCCGATCGCCAGATGAAGCATGCCGATATGGAAGATCGCGTCCATGTCCATCTCATCGGGCGACACCTCACCGTAGGCCTGGAGGCCCATGTTGGCGAACTGGGCTGCCTGCTCCTCGTTCCCCGCCTCGATCTCCCGCATGGACCGGTCGAACAGCCGGTCCGCCGCTTCCCGGGCCGACATCGAGGCGAGATCGGGCATCCCGCCGCTCGGGGCCGCACCACCACCCTCGGCCTCCGGGAGACCGCCGGTGATCGGGGCATCGCCGATCCTGGCTATCGATTGACGCTGCACCAGATACGCGATACCTAGCGCGAAGACCGCCAAGACGACAAACGAAACCACCCAGGGAAGATGAGCCGACCTCGGCTTGCGCCGATCCGCGCCGGTTGGCTGCCCGCAACCATCGCAGTACAGCGATCCGCCTTGCAGCTCCTTCCCACAACTCGAGCACTTGAATACCTCGCTCGAAAGCGCGGCCCCACACGCCGCGCAGAAGTTCCCGGAGGCCTCGGCCCCGCAGGAAGAACAGCGCATATCAGCCCCCTTGGTCTTTCGGCGTCCACCTCTCCGATCGCCCGTCGCTCAAAAGCACTCCGAATGATAAGTTGCGGCCGCCTCCGCGGGCGCTGGAGCTCGCGAAAGCCACCAAACGCCGGGGTGCATGCTAAGATGATATCACGTTACATGGGCCTGCTGGTCGGAGTCTGGTTTGTTCTGGCTCCGTTCGTCTGGGGGTACCCGGTGGGCTTTCTCTGGTGGCATTCCATCGTGATCGGCTCCATTGTGCTCGTCGTCTGCGCTTCCTACCTGATGAGCTGGAATCGCCTGGGCGGCTGGTTGCTGATCGCGACCGGCGCGTACAGCATGCTCTCGCCGTTCATCCACGGCTACCTGACCCAGCAGTTCGCCTTCTGGAACGACCTCGTCTTCGGCGTCATTACCATCGGTGTTGGCGTCGCGCTCGGCGGCGCCGCGATCGAGTACGGAGGCACGGAGGAAGCTACGGCCGGCTAGGTCGCGCGCGCCGGTCGAGCCGGCAATGCAGTCAACATGATCCAGCCTCTACACGGGTCAGCATGCGGGCGAATTCCGCCCCTTCCTCGGGGGTTGGCGGTCTTCCCTCGATCTCGTATCGACCCGCAATGAAGTAGTACATGGTCTTGGCTCGCCTAAGGGCGGCCTCCCGCGCCCAGCCTTCGGCCTCGAACAGCCTTGCCGTGGCCGTCACCCGCACTTTGTCGATGAACTCCGTCGCTTGCCGAGCCTGCACATCCTCCTGCGCCCACGTCCGCATTGCTAGGTCATAGCGTCCGAGATCATGCTCCCGGATGAAGTCGAGTACGGTCCGGACACTGTCTTCCAGTCCCTTCAACTTGGTGATCTCCGCCACCTGTTCGGGCGATGGCGTCGTGATCTCTCGCCAGTGTTCGATCAGCTGCTGGAGGAACTCTTCCTGGTTGGTGAAGTGGTGGTAGAAGCTCCCCTTCGTGACACCAACGCGCCGGCATAGCGGGCCGACCTGTACTCCGCCGATCCCTCGGGTCCGCAGCAGTTCCAAGCCGGCATCCAGCCAGTCTTTAGCCTCGAGCAGTGTGGCAGTACGCATCGGTCTCCTAGATACTCTTGCGTATGTCGGATACCGAAGAGTATAGTACAATCAGTCGATCTCGAAAAGTGGTGCGAGTGGTCTCTCGCAGAGTCGCGCCGACCCGCATGGGATTGACAAACATCCGTACCGAACGGCCCCGGGTGACGGCCTGGCTAGACCAAGTACCTCAAGTTCGGAGGTGTTGCTATGTCGTTTCCTATGTTTGGCCGCCAGTTATTGGCTTCCCTCCTCGTGGTTTTCTTCGGCCTTCTCGCGCTTACGGGATGCGCCAGTGACGACCCGACCGGTCCTGGGCCCGGCCCTGGCCCCGGTCCCGGCCCCGGCGATCCCCCGGGCTTCACGGCAGCCGACGGCATCAACGGCGGACAGATGTTCGACCGGTTCTGGGCCTCCGAGACCGGCTGGGACTTCGGCGCCAACGCCGACCACTTCAGCGCGTTCTCCAACTTCTACCGCTGCAAGCAGTGCCACGGCTGGGACCTTCTTGCCAACGCCGGGGCCTACATCAGCCGGGCCCCGAGAACGAGCCGGCCGAATGTCTCCTCG
>JBDHGL010000003.1:0-69845 GCA_039589875.1 Gemmatimonadota bacterium | reverse complement strand
AGCCGATTTCCGGCGGGCGGAGTTCGAGCTGCTCCTGGCCGTCAAGCAGGCCTTCTACGACGCCCTCGCATTCCGAGACCTGGTCCTGGTGGAACAAGACCGCGTCGAGCGCCAAGAGCTGCAGCTGGAATTCGTCAGCCAACAGCTGGAGCTCGGCCGATCCACACGCTCGGACGTGCTGCGCTCGCAGGTCGATCTGAACAACGCCCGAATCGCACTCCTCAACGCCGAGAACGAGTCTCGCGCCACGACGTTTCAGCTCGGCCGGGCGCTGGGCCTGGAGGGCCGGGTGGAACCGGCCGCCGAAGCCACGCTCGAGCCTCTTCCGCTCCGGGCCAGCCGGGATGAGGTCTACAGGATCGGCCTGCGCGGCGCCCCGGCCGTGGTCAGCGCGGAGGCCGCGGCCGAAGCAGCGGCATCACGGGTGTCGACGGCGAAATCGGCCTACCTGCCGAACTTGAGCTTTGCCGGTGGCTGGGCCTGGGCTAACACCGAGTTTCCCCCGCAGAGCCGGAGCTGGAGCCTTCAGCTAACTGGCTCCTACCCGCTGTTCAACGGGTTCAACCGGGAGACGAACGTCTACCGGGCTCAGGCCATCGCCGACGCCGCGACATCACAGCAGTTGGCCGCCGAGCTTCAGCTGATCGTGGATCTGGATGCCGCCTACAACACGATCCAGGTCGCCACGGCCTCGATCGAGTTGGCCGAGCAGAGCGTGGAGCTGAGCCGCGAGGATCTGAGGGTGAGCTCGGAGCGCTACCGCCTCGGACTGGCCACCATTCTGGACCTCCAGACCGCGCAAATCGCGGTATCTCAGGCCGAGGTGGACCTCATCAGCCGGCGCTTCGAGTATCACATCGGCGTAGCATCGTTGGAGTCACTGCTGGGCCGGACGCTTCCCGAGCTGGAGGCCACCACTCAGTAGGAGGCCGCGGTCCGGAATGATCCGGCGTCTTCGGATGTCCAAGGCCATGGAAGGGTGTGCGGACATCGGGCACCCGAGCCTCTGTTGAACTTGGCCGGCAACCGGCGGTAACATCCCCGACATGACAAGACATTTGGACATCCCGCGCTTCTTCCCGCCTGCCGGCCGTGCAGGCTTGGGCGGTATCGTGCGGCACACCGCTCGTTTGATCCCTCTGACGTTCCTGGCGACCGGGTGCGGGCAGACTCCGGCAAGCGAGTCCGTCCCCGAGTTCGAGAATTCCGTTGCCGAGGTGCGTAGCCTCGTCTCCAGCGTCGTCGCCACGGGCACGATCGAGCCCATTCGCATCCTCGATGTGAAGTCGCAGGCATCGGGCGAGATCCTCGAGCTCGGCGCCGAGCTCGGCGATTACGTCGAGCGCGGCACCACACTGGTGCGAATCAACCCGCGCGATGTCCGCAATGATTTCGAGCAGGCCGAGGCCGACCTCGACGTGGCGAAAGCTCGGCTTCAGGTAGCCGAGCGCCGGCTCGGGCGAACGCAGGCCCTGCACGACTCCTCTATCGTCACGGCGGAGGAGCTCGAGAACGAGATGCTGGAGCACGCCAACGCACGAGCCGCCCTCGTTCGAGCCGAGGCGAGCCTCGAGCTGGCGACGGATCGGATGAATGACGTCGTCGTGCGTGCCCCGATCTCGGGGACGGTCGTGGAGCGAGAGATCGAGGAGGGCCAGATCGTCACCTCCACGCGTGAGGTTACCGGCGGCACGCTGCTGATGCGCATGGCCGATCTGTCCGAGGTTCAGGTGCGCACGATGGTCGACGAGACGGACATCGGGAGCATCGAGACGGGCCTGACGGCGGAAATCACGGTCGAGGCGTACCCGGATCGAACGTTCCGGGGAACGGTGTTGAAGGTGGAGCCGCAGGCCGTGGTCGATCAGGGCGTGACGATGTTCGCGGTGCTGACCCGGATCGTGAACGAGCAAGACCTGCTTCGGCCGGGCATGAACTCCGATGTCGAGATCGTCATCGGCCGTCGCGAGGCGGCGCTCACGCTGAGGAATGCCGCCGTGAAAACGCCCGACGAAGCCCGTCAGCTCGTGCAGGCGTTGGGCCTCGACCCGACTCTCCTCGAGCAGAGGGTCGAGGTAGCGAGCGAGGAGCCCACAGAGGGCGATGAGCCCGGCGATGAGCCGGCAAGCGACGATGCGGTGTTGGAGCAGCTGCGGTCGATGTCGCAGGAGGAACGCCGGAGCTACTTCCAAAACCTGGACCCTGGAGAGCGCCAACGGCTCTTTCAGTTGATGCGGGCCGCGCGGGAGCAGCAGGAGCACGCCGACCGGGCCGATCCGACGCGGCCGCGTCCGGCCTTCGCGTTCGTCGAGGAAGATGCCGGCGTTCTGACCCTCAAGCCGCTGACGATCGGCCTGAGCAGCTGGGACTACACCGAGGTCCTGGCCGGCCTCCGGGAGGGAGACGCAGTTCTCGAGGTTCCGCTCTCACTGGTCCAACAGCAGGAGCTGCTGGAAAGAATTCGCTCACGCTCCGGCGTCCCGGGCGTCCAGCGGAACTAACGACAGCCACCACAGAAGGACCGCCGAATGCTTCTTCTCGAGACGATGCGGGTGGCGCTGGAGGCGATACGCGCCCACAAGCTCCGCTCCTTGCTCACGATGCTCGGTATCGTGATCGGCGTCTCTGCCGTCATTGCCATGGTCGCGCTGGGTGAGGGAGCCCAGCGAGCGGTGCAAGACCAGATCTCCAACCTCGGAGCGAACGTCCTTACCGTGAGACCGGGCCAACTTTGGTTTCATGGCGTCCGTTCCGGAGCCACCACGGAGTTGACGCCGGAAGACGCCGAGGCGGTGCTAACGGGTGCGGCATCCGTGATCGGCGTCGCGCCGGAGATGCGCGCCAACCTTCAGGTCGAATCCGGCAACACTAACGCGAACTTGCGCGTCGTCGGTACTAGCCCTCAGTACGCGGAGATCAACGGATACGCGGTCGCGCTGGGCCGGTTCTTCGACGACCAGGAGAACGAAGGACGTCGCCGGCTAGCGGTGCTGGGTGGAGCGATCCCCGCGACGTTGGGCACCACTCCGCAACAGCTTGTAGGTCAGCGGATCCGGATCCGCAACATCACGTTCGAGGTCGTCGGCGTGCTGGAGGAGAAGGGTAGCTTCAGCTTCTTCAACTACGATGAGCAGGTCTACGTGCCGCTCGAAACGGCTCGTTTCCGCCTGATGGGCACCGACCGACTCTCCTCTTTCAACGTCGAGGTCGCGGACGGCACGTCCATGGCCGTCGCGATGGGCCAGATCGAAGGGGTTGTGCGCCGGCAACACCGGCTGCGCGTGGGGGACGAGAACGATTTCTGGATCCAGGACCGCGCCGAGCTCATGAGTACGCGGGAGGAGACGACCCGGACCTTCTCCTTTCTGCTAGCGGGTATCGCCGCCGTGAGCTTGCTGGTGGGAGGCATCGGGATCATGAACATCATGCTCGTCTCCGTAACCGAGCGGACGCGCGAGATCGGCGTCCGCAAGGCGATGGGGGCGACACGCCGCAACGTCCTGATGCAGTTCCTCCTCGAGGCGCTGGTGCTCTGCCTCGTCGGCGGACTCCTCGGCATCGTGGTCGGAGTGACCGGCTCCAGTCTGCTGGCCAGCCTTGCCAACTGGAACACCGCGGTCTCGCCGAACGCCGTTCTGCTCGCCGTTCTGTTCTCGGCGTCCGTCGGCCTCTTCTTCGGCATATGGCCGGCCCGTCGTGCAGCGAAGCTGGATCCGATCGTCGCCCTGAGGTACGAGTAGGCCTTTGGTAGACCGGACGCCGGCGGATCGACCGACACTTACGGGCCTTCCGGACCGCGCGCGCCTATGGACGTTCGGAGCGGACCGCCCGCTGGCCGCTGAGGAGCACGACCGTCTGATCGAGGCGACCGGCCGCTTCATCGAGAAGTGGGCGGCGCACGGTGAAGCTTTGGCCGCGGCGTTCGAGCTGCGGCATGATCGCTTCCTCCTCATCGCGGTCGACGAACGTGAGGCAGCCGCATCTGGCTGTTCGATCGATGCTCTCGTCGGCCATGTGCGAGAGCTGGAACGGGAGCTCGATCTGACCCTGGTGGACGCATCCCCGATCTGGTTCCGTGATGGCAGGGGGATTCGGAGCGTCGGGCGTGCGGAGTTCCGGACCTTGGCGGAAGGCGGCGAGGTGAACGGCGGGACACCGGTATTCGATCTGACCGTGCAGCGCCTCGGAGAGCTGCGCGCCGGGCGCTGGGAGTTGCCCGCACAAGACAGCTGGCACGCTCGACTTCTTCCGCCGGGTATCAGCTGACGAACGACGCCAGCGGCGATGCGGCGGTCTCGCCGCTGGGGTTCGTGTTCTCGGGAGGCGGAGCTCGGGCCGCCTACCAGACCGGCGTCCTCTCCTACATCTGCGAGCGGCTCCCCACCCTCTCCATTCCGGTGGTCACCGGCGTGTCGGCCGGCGCGATCAACGCCGCGTTCCTCGCCGCGGCCGAAGGGCCCCTCGACGAGGCCGCACATGCCCTCAAACGGAGATGGTGCTCGCTCACGACGGAGCAGGTGTTTCGCGCGGATCCGGCCTCGCTCGGCTCGATCGGAGCCCGCTGGGCCTATCGGCTGGTTTCCGGAGGATCGAGGCGAGGGCCCGAGGCTCGCGGTCTGCTGGACACGACGCCGCTCCGGCGCTTCCTCGAAGCCTCTCTGGATTTCTCGGGCATCGAGCGGAACATCGGAAGCGGCCGTCTGCTGGCTACGGCCGTCTCGGCGACCTCCTACGCCTCTGGCCGCACGGTTACCTTCGTGCAGGGAACGCCGGAGACGCTGCCCTGGGAGCGGCCGAACCGACTGGCCGTGGAGGCGCAGCTCTCGGTGGACCACGTGATGGCTTCGTCCGCACTTCCGATTCTCTTCCCGGCGATACGCTTGACAGGCGATTACTTCGGAGACGGAAGCATCCGCCAGAGGACCCCGCTTGCGCCCGCGGTACACCTCGGCGCCACGCGGCTCCTCGCCATCTCGACCCGCTACCCCCGAACGGCAGCCGAGGCATCCGTCATAACGACCGACCGTTATCCTCCTCCGGCCCGCGTCGCGGGCCTTCTTCTGAACTCGATCTTCCTTGACACGCTGGACGACGACGCGGCGAGGCTCGAGAGAATCAACGCACTGTTGGACAAGATTCCGGACGACTCGAGCAAGCCAGCTGGCCTGCACCGGGTCGATCTCTGCGTGATTCGACCTTCGAAAGACCTGGGACGCCTGGCCGCTGAGTACCGTGATCAGCTCCCGAGGTTTGTCCGCTTCCTGCTGGATGGCCTCGGTGCCAGTTGGACCGAGAGCCCCGATTTCGTGAGCTATCTGATGTTCGAGAGCGCCTACATCTCTAGGCTCATCGAGTTGGGCGAGCGGGACGCGGAGACGGACTGGCCCCGCATCGAGCCCTTTCTCACAGCCCGGTGACCGGCAGCTCCATCTGAGCCGAGGCAGGTAGATCAGATCCGTCCAGGTCCAGATCGGCGCGTACGCCGAGGTACTGGAGCATGAGGCGATCCTGCGTCGTCACCAGCACCTGTCGATCTCGCGCCACCGCCCTCAGGGCTTCCCAGGTCTCGGCCGCGTGGTCGGCGTCCAGGTGAACGAACGGATCGTCGACGAGGAGGGGAAGTCGCACCCCGATGCCGGCGAGGAAGTCGGCTGCGCCGAGGCGGACGCCGAACAGGGCAGTGTGCAGCTCTCCATAGCTCAACGGGGGCGAGGCGAGCTGCAGCGGGCGACCCCTGTACATAAGGCGGGCCGACTCCAGGTTGTCCGGCACCGATAGAGGTCCAATCTTCCCGTCTCCGAGCGCCGACAGATGACGGTCCACGTGCTCCACCAGACGCTCCTGATCGGTCTCCCGGAATTCCTCATAGGCGTCCACGAGAAGCCGGTGCGCCTCCCTGTAGGCACCCGCCTCGGCGCGCGCTTCGTCGACCCGCTTCGACAGAGCTTCGCGGCGCTCATCCAGGGCCAACGAGCTCTCCGCCGGCTTCGGCAGCGCGCTCAGCCGGTGCTGTAGCTCACGCTCCCTATCCTGCTGGGCAGCGAGCGCAGCCCTGCCACTCTTCAGCCTCTCGTCGACCTTCAGGAACGAAGCGCCCACATCCTCCGGAAGGCCGTCGGCGGCGGCTCGCTCGCGATCGACCGCCAGCCGCGTCGGGGCTAACACATCGCTACGCTCCGAAGACACGGCATCCTCCAGCGCTGTCAGCACTTCGCCGGCGCGCTCCACAGGCGACGCTCCGGATCCCTCGGCAGCGGCATCGCGAGGGCCTCCATCGAGCGCCCGTTCCGCCCGTTTCCGGGCGTCACCCAGTCTGCGCTCGCTCTGCTCCACGGCATCCCATGCGGATCGCCACTCGGCGAACAGGCTGCGCCGTTCCGTGAGCGTCGCGGGTGAGACGGCCTCCCGATCCGGAAGCCCGTCCAGCTTCGCCGAGACGCGAGCACGCAGGGACTCCAGATCCGATTCGACGCGACCAAGCTCGACCGCCGCATCCCGCACGCCCGAGCGCCGCTCGCGGCGGCGGCGGGTTCCGAGCCAGATCAGGACGAGTCCGGCGATTGCGCCAATCAGCCCGGGGGCCGGCGAGCCACCCCACCCCAGACCGCTCGCGAGCCCACCGACGCCAAGCAGGGCTGCGCCCAAAGCGATCTCGAGGAGTCCGCCGGCACCGATCGCCGTCTCACCCCCGTCTCGGTCCTCGGTCGCGCCGGCCTCACGCCGTCGCTCTAGCGCCTGCAGCTGCGGCCAAAGACCCTCTTCTAGCGCCGCGAGTCTTTCCAGATAGTCTTCCGGATACACATCCCGGCCAGGCAGTCCTTCGATTCGCGTACCGGCCTGCTGCGCCTTCCAGATCGCCTCACGCAGGTCCTGCTGCGCGCCCTCAAGGCGCCGAATTCGCTCGCCGGAAGCGTCGGCTCGCTCCTCCAGCATGCGGAGCCTCGATAGCGCATCTCGCTCCTCCTCGAGACGCTGAACGTCGGAACGGGATTCGGCCAGATCGGATTCGAGCTCCCGGAGCTCCTGCACGAGCGGCGCACGTTCCGTTTCAGCCTGACGGACTACCCGAAGCTCCGCTTCCAGCCGCTCGACGTCGGCCTCCAGCTCTTCCAACCTGCCGGGCTTCCGCCGTCTTCTCTCGCTGCGCCCGATAGGCGCGAGAGTCAGCTCACGGTATCGATCCGAAACCGCGCCCCTTGCCGCCTCGATATCCGAGTGCCCTCCAGCCGCTATCTTCAGCAGATCCTCGGCGAGGCGCGTCTCGAGCATGTGGCCCTGCCCTATGCACGCGGTGCGTTCGTAACCAGCCAGGTCGACCAGCCCGATTAGCCCTGCGAGCAGCTCCCGGAAGCGGCGCTGATCTCCGCTCGCGTGCGCCGCCGGGTTGGCTTCGCCACGATACAGCTCCTCCCCGGAAGCCGGCCGTACGACGATGACTTCGTTGCTATCGAAGTCACGTTCGAAGGAGATCGAGCCCTCTCGGTCCCGAATCATGAGGCCGGCCCTGAACCTTCCACCCTTCCAGGGGCGCCTTTGCTCCTGCTGGCGGCGGGCATCAGGCTTCTGTCGGTTGAAGCCGAAAAGCGTGCGGACAATGGCCTCGACAAGAGTCGATTTGCCCGAGCCGTTGGAGCCGACGATGACCGTCGGACCCGCCTTGCCCGCGACCCGAAAGCGTCCGTGATGACAACCGTAATCGAGATCGATGACCTCAAAGCGGAGCGGCTCGCTCAACTGACGCCTAGGCTCCGGAGGGCGATGCGGAGCGCTCGCTCTCCTTCCAGCCGCTGCTCGGGAGGCTGGCTCTCCTCGAGCCGGCGTAGTCCCAGCCGAGCGACATGTCCGGCAATGGTCCTTTCCTGCGCGATCTCCGCCAGCCTCGTCGACGCGAAGAAGCGGGTCGCATCTTCGAGGCGAACGCATCCGAACCGCTCCTCGAGGTTCGTCCGCACCTTCTGCGAATCGAGTGGAAAAGTCGGTTCTCCAACAAGACGCACGACGGGGATGCAGCCCTCGGGAGCTCGCTCTCCCAGCATCTCGGCGACGTCAAGCTCGTCCGAGCAGGTGCTGACATCCACCTCTCCGAGGTGCTCGACTTCACGAACTCCGGACGAAATGTGTCTCACGACCGGCGGTTGTCCGGACGCCACCTCAGCGATCGCAAACCCCCTGGCACCGTTCTCGGCGATGTCGACCGCGGCAAACGAACCCGAATAACAGGCCGGGGCCCGGTCGAATTCAGTCGGCGGACGGAACCGGTGGTAGTCACCGAGCGCCAGATAGTCCGCCTCGATCTCGGAGAGGCGGTCGTGAGTGAGGCTCAGCGAGGACGGCGCTGCCCAGTGAGGCGCATCCTGTAGGGCGCCATGCAACAGAACGACGTGAACGCCGGGCTCGGCCGAGCGTCGGAACGAGCCGAGCGGATCCGAGTTGTGCGCAGGGTCTGCGGCGATACCGTACACGTGGAGTGGACCGCCATGAGTTTCGACGGTGAATGGCGGACCGAAGGCAGGCTCGCTGAACACCTGCGCCCCCGGGAGAGCCTCCCCGTAGAGCGAGGGGTTGAGGACGGCGGAATCATGGTTGCCGGGAATCGCGAAGACCGGGAGGCCGGCTTCCTGGAGGCGTCGCGATACGTCGCGCGCCACGGCGATGCACCGTTCGGAGGGCCTCGGACCGTCGAACAGATCCCCGCACACGAGAACGGCATGCACCTTCTCGGTCGCCGCCACATCGGGAATGGTCCGAAAGGCGGCCAGAACCTCCTCGCCCCGGCGCTCCGCGATCGGCTCGAAACCGGAGTACACCGCACCCAGGTGAACGTCCGCCAGGTGTAGAAGACGGATCACGCCCGATACCCGCGCTCGCGCGTCAGATCGGTGCCCGTGCCAGCCGCTCCTTTTCGAGACGAGTGTATTGCTCCTGCCGTATGAGAAAGACGCCGTAGTCTATGATCGCGTACACCGCTGTGATCCCGACGACCAGGATGAACGGAGCGACGTAGGTCGGCCAGAAAATCAGGACCAGAAGAGTAACCAGCTGGAAGAACGTGGTGACCTTGCCTCCCATTCTCGAGCGGGGATGCATATCTCGCCCCACCAAACGGCTCACCAGGTAGGTGCCACTCGTGTAGATGTCGCGCAGAATGAGAATCATGAACCCGGCCCAGTCGAGCCTTCCTCCCGGAAGAAAGGACACGACGCCGAGAAGCACGAAAATCTTGTCGCAGAACGGGTCGAGGAGAATCCCCACCTCCGAGGTCGTTCCGCTGACGCGGGCTATGAACCCGTCGAGGAGATCGGTGAGCGCGCCGACCAACACGATGAGCGCCAGGATTTTGGGATCGTTCGTAACAAGGAAACCCATGCCGAGCGGAATTCGACTCAGAGAGAGGAGATTCGATACCGTGAGAAATCCCGGGTCGTGCCTGTCGTTGCCGGACGACTCGCTAGCCTCCCGAGGCTCCGCCAGGCCGACCCGCCCTTCGCCAGGCGCCCGTGCGGGCTCCCGGCCGCTCACAGGTAGTCCCCGATAGCGGCCCGGAACGGAAGAGGCTCGAGCCGAAAGACCGACCGAAGCGGGTTTACACTCTTCCGTAGCACGCTCGCGCCTTTGAACATCGCCAGCTGGTCTGCCGTGATCGGCTGCGGCAAGCCGAGCAGTGCCGCCAGCCGAAGCGCGGGAGAGCTGAGGATTCCGGGCAGCTTCACGACCGGACGACGCACGCCGATCGTGTTCGCCACGATTCGCACCATCTCGGCGAACTCGAGTCTCTCGGGGCCGCCGATCTCGAACGTGCGGTCGGTCAAGTCCGAGCGCTCTACGGCCTGTACGAGAGCCTCAGCCACATCCTCTATAGCCACGGGCTGCAACCTCGACACCGTCAAGCCCAACACCGGAAAGAACGGTAACCGCCGAAGAAGCTGCACGAGTGCCGTCGTAAACTGGTCTCCTGGCCCGTAGATGATCGAGGGCCGGAAAATCGTGAAGTCGATGCCCGAGGCGCGCACCTCGCGTTCGGCTTCGAGTTTTGTTCGAAAGTACTCGCTTCCGGCTGGAGATACGCCGACCGTACTGACGAACACGAACCGCCGAACGCCGGCACGGCGGGCCTCCCGCAACAAAACGCGGGTTCCGCGGACGTGCACGTCATCATAGCCCTGCTCGCCATCTGGCCATGCGATTCCCACGAGATGAACGAGAACCTCGCACCCTTCGGCGGCACCACGGACCGCGGCCTCATCCCTGATGTTCGCGGTCCACGCTTCGGCCTCGCCGACCAAGTTCTCCCGAGATCCGCGCGCCAGCGTGCGCAGTGTGTGGCCGCGCCCCTGAAGCCGCCGCACGAGGTGGCGGCCCACGAATCCGGTCCCACCTGCCACAAGAACACGACGTGGTCGACCCAGGCCCGCAAGGAGCGGCTCCACGGCCACTTCCGTCCGGATTTCCTCGGTCGAGCTCGGGCCTCGGGCGAACAGCGGGCCGACTCCAAACCGGTGGCCCGCCAGCGGACTGTAGGTCACGAAGAGGGAAAATCAGAGACGCCCAAAAGCGGCGCAACCGAGATGGCCATCCGAAGAGAGTCCGTAGGCCACCCGAAGCTCGGTGGATCAGAGAAGAGCGTGCTCCTCCTCGACCGCCGGGTTCGGGGCGGTCGGCACCGGATCCAGGACGAGAAAGTCGTGGACGATCACATCGGCCGTCGGAATCTCGACGCCTTCACGCTCATAGGATCCGTACTCCAGCCGCCCCTCCACGTACAGCCGGCTGCCTCGGTGAACCAGGCGCGCGGCCAACTCGGAAGATTTTCCCCAGAACGTCAACCGGTGCCAGTCCGTCTTCTGCTCTTCGTCGCCATTGCGCCGCGTGCGGCGGTCCGTCGCAAGCGAGAGATGGGCGACAGACGTCCCGCCGCTCGTCTCCCGGAGGTCGGGATCCGATCCTGCATTGCCGACCAGGATGATTCGGTTCACGGATCGAGCCATTGATCGCTCCTCGAGTTCGGGTGTTGAATGCGCGTCCGGCGGACGCCGTGCGAATCCCACGTGTGTCCAAAGCATGTGCCGGTCGAACGGCTTCGTGAAGCCGGAGCGTGCCAGTCCCACAACTGGCACATGCGAGCTTGACGCTCCATGATCTCGGCATGCGAATCGACCGCAGGCCACTGGAATGGTCGGACGTGCGACGCGGCGCTGCGCAGCTGAGCGCCGTCGTGGTCGTGGCCGTCTCCATCTTTTTCATGGACGAGGCCAGACTGGCCGTGGAGAGTGGGGCCACGTTGATGCTGACCGCCCGGGAAGCTGGCGAGCTGCGATTGGGAGGCTCCGTATGGGTGGCGGGCAGACAAGCCGGGAAAGTGACGGCCATCCGCTTTGTGGAGAGACGGGAGGCGGACGCACCGAACCTCGAGATCCGCACGATTCTGACCCGTGAAGCCGCGGAGGCTCTTCGTCGTGACGCTAGCGCGAAGATTGAGCCATCCGGGCTCCTGGCTCCTTTCGTCGTGAGCCTCAGCCCCGGGTCCGCCGGAGAGGCGCCCTACGACTTCAGCGACACGCTGCAGGCCGAAGTGTCAGTTGCGATCGGCGCGATTGCCGCGTTCGGCGACAGCCTCAGTCAAGTGCTGGCGGAGCTGAAGCCCGTGGCCAAACGTCTCCGTGAGGAGATGCGTCACGGCAGCGGTACGCTGCAGGCTTTCTCCGACCGAGGGGGCGAACTTGCAACCCTGCGAGCCAATATCGCCGACTTTCGTGGCAGGCTGGAAACGCCGGGATCGATCGAGCGGCTCGTTTCGGACACCACGCTGTCAGCCAGTCTTCGTCGCTCGGGAGACCGCCTGGAGCGGTTGGCCGAGCGTGTCTCGGCAGATCCGCCTGGGGGCGGTCTCGGAGGCTCGATCCAGTCTCTCGCCGAGAGCCTTCAAGCTCTGCACGCCCGACTGGAGGCCGCGCGTGGATCGGCCGGTAGGGCCTTTCATGACCGCGAAATCCAAAACCAGGTGCGCCTGTTTCGCGCCCGCCTGGATACGGTGAGAGCGGAGCTCGCCCAGGACCCCTTCTCCTGGCTCAGGGTCCGGCTCTTCTGAGCAGGACCTTACCTGTCCGCCGGCGGCAGGCGACCCTGGAGCACGAACTCGACTTTTTCCTTCTTCCTCTTCCCTCGACGCGTCACGACGATGATGGAGTCCACCACATCCATTCGATCCTCGAGTGACACCGTGAATTCGGCGGAGCCGTCGGCGGCGGCGACCCGCGTTCGTATGACTTTCCCCGGCTTGGCATCAGCCTGTCGCGCCGGGTTTCTGAAGATCGTCAATCGGGAGCGCCGCCGGCCACGGGGAAGGCGTCGTGAAATCTTCACCCGGCTGAGCCAGTCGGGTTGATAGCCGATAATCCATAGCTCGCCGCGCTGGTCGACCCCGCGAGCTTCACGATTGTGGCGCGCCATCAGCTCCTCCCTGCTTGACCCGATTATCGACCGTGGTTATTCATTCTTTCGGTTCCAACCCGCTTCCGCGACCTCTTGAACACCCTGAATATCCTTACGCTAAACAAAAACCCGTAACGGGCCCTCACTCCAAGGCGGAGTATTTTCCGTGGACATCGCAGAGCTGAAATCCAAGTCCATAGCCGACCTTCACGACATGGCCGAGGAGTTGAGTATTCACAACTACTCGGGTCTTCGAAAGCAGGACCTGATATTCCGCATCGAGCAGAATCTGCTCGACTCGGACGTCGTCCTTCGCGGGGAAGGCGTCCTGGAGATCCTCCCCGAAGGCTACGGTTTCCTTCGCAGTCAAGATTGGAACTACTTGTACGGCCCTGACGATATCTACGTCTCCCCGTCGCAAATCAAACGCTTTGACATGCGCACGGGTGACACGGTGCTCGGACAGGTCAGGCCTCCGAAGGAAGGTGAGAAGTATCTGGCACTTCTGAAGGTAGAGGCGGTCAACGGAGAAGACCCCGAGAAGGCCAAGCACCGGATCGGCTTCGACAACCTGCGGCCCCGTTACCCCGAGGAACGGCTGGGGCTGGAACAGGAGAACGGCGATATCTCGATGCGCATCTTGGACCTGATCGCACCGATCGGTAAGGGACAGCGCAGCCTGATCGTCTCTCCGCCGAAGGCCGGGAAGACCATCCTCCTTCAGAAGATCGCCAACTCCATTCTGCACAATCATCCCGAGTGCAAGCTGATTGTCCTGCTCATCGACGAGCGACCCGAAGAAGTCACCGACATGGAGGAGAACGTTGCTGCCGAGATCATCGCCAGCACGTTCGATGAGCCGGCGGACAGACATACCCAGGTCGCCGAGATGGTGCTCGAAAAGGCGAAGCGTCTGGTCGAGTACCAGCAGGACGTAGTGATCCTGCTCGACTCGATCACGCGTCTTGCACGGGCCTACAACACGACCGTGCCCCATTCGGGCAAGATCCTCTCTGGTGGTGTGGATGCCAACGCTCTCCACAAGCCGAAGCGGTTCTTCGGCGCTGCCCGCAACATAGAGGAAGGGGGCAGCCTTACGATCTGCGCCACCGCGCTCGTGGACACGGGGAGCCGGATGGACGAGGTGATCTTCGAGGAGTTTAAGGGTACCGGAAATAGCGAGGTGATCCTCGACCGCCAGATAGCCGACAAGCGCATCTACCCGGCTCTTGACCTGAACCGCTCGAGCACGAGGAAAGAGGAGCTCCTGCTCTCCGACACGGAGCTCAACCGGATGTATCTGCTCCGCAACTTCCTATCCGACATGCCGCCGGCCGAGGCCGTGCAGTTCTTGATCGAACGGCTGAATCGAACGAGCAAGAACCAGGAGTTCCTGGATTCGATGGCAGGGGGCGAGTAGGAGAGTGTCGGACGAAGCAGGAGCGTCGACCGAGGAGTACCGGGCCGCCCTGTCGCAACATGGCATGGCCGACGTGCAGCCGATCTATCGCCAGTTCCTCCGGCGGCTGAAGGCACAGGACAGCCAGCTTTACGAGACAGCCGTCGCCAGATACGAAGCTGACGTTGTCGAAGCCGACCAGACGGCCGATCCGCTCCAGACGTGGATCTGCTACGGAGCTTGGCTGGCCAGCTCGCTGTCACCGGGTCAGCTGGTCGCGATCGATGCTTCCGGTCGGGCCGAGAAGGCGACCGAGTCCTTCCCAATCGGCGTTCTTCTGCTTCACCTGCCGGAAAGCAAAGGGGAACGCGGTCTCCCGGTCGCCGTACCGGAGCAGCCGAGCGACGCGCAGACGGCTGCCCAGAGGGTTCTCTGCGGATAGGACGGTCGTCCGAGCGCCGCTAGTTGCCCACCTTCGAACGGTTGTTCGAGCGATCGGCATCCAACAGCACCGAAGCCGGATCCAACTCCACTACTGCTGGACGGCGATCCGTGAGCACCTTCACGACCTGAAGCGAATCGGAGGACCCCGCCCGGACGACGACATCATCGACGGCCACGGCGATCGGCATCCAGATCTCGCCTAGGCGCTCGATCTCGACTTCCGTGAGCCACTTTCCATCCGCCTGCCGCCCGATCCGGACGTCCCGGATGGCATAGTCCAGGCGACCCGTGCCGTGTAGCCATGCGTCAAAAAACCACTCCAGCGGTCGCCCGCTCACCTGCTCGGCCACGCCTCGGAGGTCGTCCTCGTCCACGTGACGGAACCGGTATCTCTCGTAGTACTCCCGCAGCATCCGCCGAAAGCTCTCCTCTCCAAGCACATCCCGTAGCATGCGGAAGATCAGGGCGGCCTTCGAATAACTCATGGCCCCGTACATCTGGAAGCTGGAGAAGTCCTTCGCTTCCGTGCTCACGGGTTCCGTAAGCCCGAACCGCTCCAGCCGCACCGCCGCCGCCAGCGGACCCTCCCACACCTCCGGACCCGAACGCTGCTCCCGATACCAGTTTCCGAGAAAAACGGCGAAGCCCTCATCCAGCCAAGTGTCGCGCCATTCGTTGTTCGCGAAGATCGCGTGGACGTACTGGTGTGCAACCTCATGGAAGATCAGACCTTCGCTAGCCGAGCCGTTCATGACGAGCATGGGGAATTCGGTACCGCCACCCTCCAATCGATGCAGGACCGTAAGCTGGGGGTAGGGATAGGGCCCGAAGGCTTCCTCCAGCCAGCGCAGCGCGGCGATCGTCCGCGCGATGGCTACGCCGTCGCCCCAGGTGTCCTCGGCCTCCGGTCGGAAGATCGCATGAATGGCCACCTCGGCACCGGACCGCTGCTCCGCCGCCGCCGGAACATGGGGCAACGAGACGCCCTCGTAGCGAAACCGCGGATCGACGCTCCAGGCGAAGTGGTGCACGTCCTCGGCGAAGAAGCGCACACGCTTGCGACCGGGTTCAACGACGTGTTGGAGCAGGCCGACGGCCAGCGGCGGGGGGACTGCGCCGTAGAAGCTGCGCTGGTAGGGCGGCGCCGAGTCCGTACCGGCTCGGCCGGAACGCCAACCCGGATCGCCCGACAACGGAACGCCCGTCGCCCCGACCACCTGGTCTTCGGCCAGATCGAGAGTCACGTCGTATGTGCCGAACTCGCCGTAGAACTCCCCCTGCGGGTAAAGCGGGTGCTGCTGCCAGCCATCTACGTCGTAGACGGCAATGCGTGGATACCATTGCGCGAAATCATAATGCCGGCCCGCCCGACACTGGCGGCGGCACAGCGTCGACGGACGCGCCTCCCAGCGGAAGGCGAGACGGACGGAGCCATCAGGCGGCAGCGGTGAAGGAAGGGCGAGGCGCACGACCGTGGAATCCGGAGCGTGTGGATACTCGGCAGCGAGAGAGATGCCGTCGGCTCGAGCGGACAGGAGGCGCTCGAAGGCGCTGTTTGGCGCCATGAGAGCTCGAAAGTCATACTCCGCGCGCGTCTCCAAGCGGGCCCACAGGCTGTTTGGCCTGAACGCGTTCAGGTGCAGATGGAGGTATATGGCGCTCAGCGTATCGGGCGATCGATTCTGGTAGTCGAGGATCGCCGCGCCACGCAGCAGCTCTTCCGCCTCGTCGAGCGTCGCCTCGATGGTGTAGCGTACGCCCTGCCGAAAGCCCTCGGGCGCCTCCTGAGCCGCCGCTTCGGCGCCCGCTCCCTTCATCGTTACCGTCTGTGGAGAAAGCAGTAGCGACCACACCAGCGCACCGATCGCTGGCCAGATCATGGAACCCGGCGGCGCCTGCCGCCGGCCTGGATCCTCGCCGAATAGGGTCGTCGGCCGGTGGCCGCCTACTCCTTGCTCGGAGACCGCTTCCGGAGCCGCTTCAGTTCGGCGATATCACCTTTTTCGTACGCCTGATTCGCGCGGGTCATCAGGTCCGTACGCGCCGATCGCTCGTCATCGCCACCGCCCGCATGATCCGGGTGCAGATCACGGGCTGCGGCCCGAAACGTGTTCTTCAAGGCCTGGGACGCCCGCTGCTCCTCCTCGTAGACGACATCCCCGAGGGGCCGACCCGAGACAGCCTCATCGGTCCAGGTGACCGGGAGCGCAAGCACCGGACAGGAGGCCCGGCGAATCACTCGCTCCGTGTGACTGCCGCGCAAGGCATCAATGAGAACATCGCGGCCATCCGTCGTCATGATGATCTCGTTGGCCGCGATTCGCTCCGCCTCCGCCACGATCTGCCCCGGAGCATCTCCCTGGCGAACCTCGGTCCGCCATTCCACGCCCGGCACGTCCGGCAGCGTGACCCTCGGTACACCATCGGCGTCGCCGACATGAAGGAGTGTAACCTGGACCTGGCCCCCTACGACCCTGGCGACGCGAGCCGCGAACTGGACGGCAGGCTGTGGGCTCGGGTTGTGCGCCATCGGGATCAGGATTCGCTGGAGGCTGAGGCTGCCGTTGGCTGGGGAGACGAAGCCGCGACCCTTCTTAGGAACAAACAGAGACACGGTTTCCGACCGGCGCGCGACGTGCTCCCCGGTCGACCCCTTGATCCATTTCAGCGCGCCTGCCCGCCCCCGCGTCGCCAGCACGATCATGTCGGTCGGGTGCTCGTCCATGTACTCGAGGCAGGCTTCGACCGAATTCTTCTTTTTGGTGACGACCTTCTTCACTCGGACCGACAGCTGATCGAACACCGCGGAGCGAGGGCTACCACGCTCCAACATGCCCCAGCGCTCGAGCGTTCTCCGTACGGACGGGAAGCTCGCCCAGCTCTTCGACCGATCGCCGCCGGCGTGCAGGAGCGTGAGGCTGGTCTTGCGAATCAGCGCGATCGCCAAGGCGTGCGCGAAGGCGTGCTCGCTCCCCTTGGAGAAGTCGGTGGGATGCAGGACGGATCTGACGAGCGGAAGATCGTAATCGTCGGTCACGGCGTACTCCTGTCGGCGTGTTGGAACGGCTTTTCCGCGTCGCTCATTACGTGTCGATCGGCTTCTCGGCAAGGGGAGCCCGGCAGCAAGATTTGCGTGGGATCGGATCTTGGGCTATACCGAAAGTGAACCGAAACCTAGCCGACACCTTTGCGCCGAGTTGAGAGACCGTGGTGAAACCCTCCCTGCAGCAGGAGAGAATCCTCCCCCGCTTCATCGAGCAGGAGATGCGGGACTCGTTCATGGATTACTCCATGAGCGTCATCGTTCAGCGTGCCCTGCCTGACGCCCGAGACGGGCTGAAGCCGGTGCACCGCCGCATCCTCTACGCGATGCACGAGCTCGGGCTTCGTCCGGACCGGCCGTACAAGAAGAGCGCCACCGTGGTGGGAGATGTCCTCGGCAAGTACCACCCGCACGGGGACAGCGCGGTCTACGACACGATCGTTCGCATGGTGCAGGATTTCTCCCTGCGATATCCCTTGCTGGACGGACAGGGCAACTTCGGGTCGATCGATGGCGACAGTGCGGCGGCCTACCGATACACGGAAGTTCGCCTCGCTCCGATCGCGCTCGAGCTGCTCTCCGAGATCGAGCTCGACACGGCCGAGTGGCGACCCAACTTCGACGGCCGACTCGAAGAGCCAGAGACGCTGCCGGCCCGCTTGCCCAACTTGCTTCTGAACGGGTCGGATGGAATCGCGGTGGGGATGGCCACGAAGATCCCGCCCCACAATCTGCGGGAGCTTCTCGCGGCAGCGGACCACTTGGTCGCGCACCCGGATTGTGACGTCGAGGATCTGATCGAATTCGTTCAGGGGCCTGATTTCCCCACCGGCGCATACATCTGGGGTCGACAGGGGATCGGCCAGGCCTATCGAAAGGGCCGCGGACTGGTCGACATGCGGGCGCGCATGCACGTCGAGCAGGGGGGCTACGGCAAGAGCCTTCTCGTCATCACCGAGCTGCCCTACCAAGTGAACAAGACGCGTGTGATCGAGCAGATCACGAAGATGGTGCGGCAGGGGCGGTCGGATGCGATCAGCGACCTGAGAGACGAGTCGGACCGGGATGGTATTCGACTGGTGATCGAGCTGAAGCGCGAGGCGGATCCCCGTGCGGTGACCAAGACGCTGTTCAAGAAGACCCAGCTCCGTACGACGTTCGGTGTGATCATGCTCGCGCTCCGGGAGGGACGACCGCGCGAGATGAACCTGAAGGAGGCTCTTCAGGCCTTTGTCGATTTCCGGCTCGACGTGATCCGCCGCCGGGCCGACTTTCTGCTGAAGCGCTCGGAAGACCGCGCACATGTCGTCCAAGGTCTTCTCGCAGCGCTGGACGCGATCGACCGCGTGATCGAGATCGTCCGCGGCTCACGGAATCCGAGCTCCGCCTCCAACAAGCTGCAAAAAGAGCTCAGGCTGACGGAGCCACAGGCCGAAGCGATTCTCGCTATGCGACTCTCTCGGCTCACGGCTCTGGAGCACCGGAAGCTGCGCGCGGAACTCGAGGATCTGGGAACGCGAATCGAACAGCTGCGCAAGCTCGTCGACATGGAATCGGTGCGAAAGCGCCATCTTCGCGAGGAGCTGGCCGAGCTCACCGCCACGTTCGGCGACGGACGGCGCACCGAAATCCTCGAGACGGACGAGTTTCCGTTGCCGACGGCAGGCGCTTCAGGCGCGGTGCTCGTGCTGCTGAGCCGTCTGGGTTACATAAAAGCTCTGCCAGCCCGAGCCGGAGCCGGGCTGTCTGGCGCCGAAGCGCTCACGGGAAGAGTGGGTGACTTTGCAAAGCGGGCGTTCTTGTGTCGGGGACAAGATCATATGCTCGTCGTGACCTCGAGCGGCGCGGCCCATACCGTCCCGCTATCATCGCTTCCCCTCGAGACCCGGAGCTCACGGGGGCGACCGCTTTCCGATTATCTCGATCTCAAGGAGAGCGATCGAATCGTCTCGACTACGCACGTCGATGAGTGGGCAGACCGCTACCTCGTGACAGTGACTCGAACGGGACAGGTGAAGCGAACCGAGCTCACGGAGTACGCGAACGCGCGAGCCGGTGGGATCATCGGCGCAGGGCTCTTGGGGGGCGACAAACTGATCGCGGCGCTGGTCACCGATGGATCGAGCGAGCTCGTGCTGGCCACGCGCCATGGCCAGGCGATCCGATTCCCCGAGCAAGAGGCTCGACCGATGGGCCGGAGCGCACGGGGCGTGAGAGCGATCGACCTGGCTCCCGGCGACGAGGTCGTGGCGGCGAGGGCACCGCGAAGAGACACGAGCTTCTGTCTGGCCACTCGTCTCGGTCACGTGAAGCGCCTGCCGCTTACCGAGCTTCGAGTACAGTCACGTGCCGGGAAGGGCGTTACGGTCCTGCCGAACCGCGACAAGGCCGGAGATCTCGTCGAGCTCGTCGAGCTAAATGGCGAGGACGAGATCGCCTGGGAGCTCGAATCCGGCGATCTCGTGCTCACTAGCACCGATCGCTTGAAGCCTCGCGGAAGGCGAGCGGCGACCGTTTTGGCTCTCGCAGACATGGAGGAGGAGCCGGCAGTCCGCGCTGTTCACCTCCGCGCTGCCGCTCGAGCCGCCGAGACGACTACCGAGCAGGCCGAGGATGGCGAGCCCGGCTCAGAGACCGCGACGGAAGCCGGCGATAGCCGGATTCAGGCGCAGTTAGAGCTGGCGGCCGATCGATGAACGGCGCGAGGCTCCCATGACGAGCGCCGCAAACGAGCGGAGCGTGCCATGCTGAAACCATCGAGCGCGCTGGGAATCACGGCGCTGGCGGCCACCCTGGCCGCGACCGCCGCTGGGACGTGGGCGACACCCGGATTTACTTCATGGACGTGACCGCGAGCCTCGACTTGCCCGAGGATGTATTCGTGCCTCCTTCCCCCTGAATCAGGGAGTAGCCCGTTCGGGGCACAGTGGTGTATCCGCAGTTCTGAAGTTGTCCCGCCGCGGCCGGTCACCTATTCTTCGGCAGTTGTCAGCGGGTGCCGAAACGGCAGTAACGGCGGGAGGAAACGAGAACATGGGGCCGGAGCGAGCTTCATGATACAGTGGTTCCGGCACGGCACGTCGAGCCGGTATTCGGGTGCCTGCCGAGGCAGCGGCGGCGCCGCGATCGCCTCGGGCATCCTTCTGCTGGTGACGCAAGGCGTGGCGCAGGAAATACAGCCGGTGGCAGCGCCGCAAACCGTGCAGCGGCCGGCCGTAGAGGGTCGACGGATTGCCGAGCAGAACTTCGCCCTCAGAAGAGCCCTCCAGGCGCTCGACGAAGCCAACCCCGAGCCGAGCCGTATCACTCTCTATGTCACCCAAAGGGGCGACGACCTGGTCTGGCGGGTCTATTTCGGATCGCTGGACTTCCAGCGCAGGCGGTTCATGGTTGCGTACGAGGTCATCCAAACCGCGCCCGGGAGCGAGGAGTTCGTCGTCGCCACCTATCCGGAAGATGTGCCGGCTGACGAGTCGGTATCCGGCGCAGCGATGGCGCTGGTCACGGCGCTGAACGCGTTCGAGCCGCCGCAAATCACCTTCTACCCACACATCTTTCGGGAGAGCGACGGACGGTGGGTCACCTACTTCCTGCCGGATCACGTTCAGCCTGGAGGGATGCCACAGCAGGTGAATTCGCGCGTGGTGGTCTCACCTGACACGCGAAGTGTGCTTGAATCGACGCGCTTCTACACGGAAATCAGCTTCAATATCGGCTTTGATGTGGGAACTGCAGCCCGCCGGGAGCAGAGGACCCGCAGCGAGATCGCGAAGTTCCTCCGGTACTACGTCCCGTTGGCGGCCGCTCAGCCGACGGTGGCCCAGCTCGCTTTTCTGGTGAACCTCTACACCTGCTCGCTCACCCCACAGCAGCTGGCCCCCGCCTGTCTGCGCTGAATCAATCGAAATCTCCCGGCACGGCTCGAGCCAACCTCTCTTCGAAATCCTCGGGCTTCCCGAACGCGCTCAGATCGAGCTCGAAGTCCGGCTGCTCGACCGGTTCGAGCTTCTCGAGTAGCTCCCTCGCCTCCCGCTTCGACAGCCCGAAGTCGGCCAGATCCTCGGCTCCCAAGGCCGCGGGCTCTCCGCGGACCGCGATCCCGCCACCACTGGGCTGCAGCAGCCTCCTGATCGCCTCCAACTCTGCGTGGCTGACACGGCTGCCGCACACCTGGTAATCGATCCAGGCCTCGTAGCTCAGAGGCGCAACACGCTTCAGCATTCCGGCCATGACCCGGCCATACTGCTGGATTTCCCACTGGGCGTGCGGATCGACCCGGAGCGTAAGAAAGTGAATCAGGTTGTGTAGGTCTATCTTCCAGTACCACTGAGTGTAGGTCGACAGCGGCAGATCGATGCGTGCCAGTTCGCGCGCCACGTCCTCGGCCAGCAACCACTCGTAGGCGTCGGCCGCCGTGAGGCGCGCCTCCTCCCAACGCTCAACGGCCAGCCGATAGACCTCTTCACCCACGGATTCCTCCTCCCTCCCTTGCCGGTTAGCCGCGCTCTGAGTGGCAACCTGGGCATGGTCGGGGCGATAGAAGAGCAGCGGCATCAGGCTGTATCGACCGCTGTACTCGTTCACGGAGGCCATCCGATGTCGGATCCACTGTCGCGCCACGAAGATCGGCATCGCGCAGTGGAACTTGAACTCGACCATCTCGCTCGGAGTGGTATGCAAATGGCGGCGGAGGTAACGGACGAGGCCCCGTGTCTGGCTGCGCTTCCGCGTGCCGTACCCGTAGCTGACTCTGGCCGCCCGCTCGATGCTCTCGTCCGAGCCCATGTAGTCGATCAGCGCAACGAAGCCGTGATCGAGCACCGGGTGGTAGAGGCCTAGTATCTCCTCGGCGGCTGGTACCGTCGGTCGCTTGGTTTCCATTTGCTTAGCTCGGGAGGATTCCCCGTGGCCGAGCGGGCTCGGCGTTCGGACCCGGTCTCAGACGTCGAGATTGCGCACGTAGCGCGCGTTCTTCTCGATAAACTCGCGGCGCGGCTCCACCTCCTCGCCCATCAGCCGCTCGAACAGGAGCGAGGCTTCCGTAGCCTCGTCGATCGTCACCCGGAGAAGCGTGCGCTTCTCCGGGTTCATCGTCGTATCCCAAAGCTGGTCGGCGTTCATCTCGCCGAGCCCCTTGTAGCGCTGCAGGTTCAACCCGCCCTTCGACCCGTCGAGCTTGGCGACGATCTCATCCCGCTCGGCGTCCGAATAGCAGTAAAACTCCTTCTTTCCCTTCTGAATGCGGTAGAGCGGTGGCTGGGCGATATAAATGTAGCCGGCTTCGATCAGCTCTTTCATCTGCCGGAAGAAGAAAGTGAGGAGCAGCGTACGAATGTGAGCGCCATCCACATCGGCGTCCGTCATCAGGATTGTCTTGTGATAGCGGGCGTTCTCGAGATCGAAATCGTCACCGATCCCGGTGCCGATCGCCGTAATCATCGCCCGGATCTCTTCGTTCGACAACACCTTGTCGATCCGTGCCTTCTCCACGTTGAGGATCTTGCCGCGCAGCGGAAGGATCGCTTGGAATGTCCTGTCCCTGCCCTGCTTCGCAGTCCCGCCCGCCGAATCCCCCTCGACGAGGTAGAGCTCCGAGATCGACGAATCCGTGACGGAGCAATCCGCCAGCTTCCCGGGAAGAATGCCCGTCTCGAGAGCGGAGCGCTTGCGCGTGAGGTCGCGTGCCTTCCTCGCGGCATCGCGCGCCCGCGCCGCCTGCACCGCCTTCTCGATGACCGTGCGGCCGGCGGACGGATGCTCCTCGAGCCAGGTGTTGAGCTTGTCGTTCACCAGGCTCTCGACGATGCCGCGGACTTCGCTGTTGCCCAGCTTCGTCTTCGTCTGCCCCTCGAACTGGGGCTCGAGCACCTTGACGGAGAGCACCGCGGTCAGCCCCTCGCGCACATCGTCACCCGAGAGGCCCAGATCGCCCTTTTTCAACAGGCCGTTCTTGTCACCATAGCTGTTGATCGTGCGAGTGAGGGCCGCTTTGAAGCCCGTTAGGTGGGTTCCGCCCTCGTGCGTGTTGATGTTGTTCACGAAGGTGAACGTGTCCTCGTTGTAGCCGTCGTTGTACTGCATCGCGAGCTCGACCTCGACGTCGTCCTGAGAGCCGCCGACGTAAATCACGTCCGGGTGCAGCGCGGTCTTGTTCCCGCGCAGATAGACGACGAACTCCGAGATGCCGCCCTCGAAGTGGAAGCTCTCCTCGCGCGGGCCCTCTCCGTTCTCCTCGCGCTCGTCACGCAGCACGATCTTTACGCCGCGGTTCAAGTACGCCAGCTCGCGCAGGCGACCAGCGAGCTGGTCGAAGTGGTAGTGGATCTCGGTGAAGATCTCGGGATCTGGCTTGAAGCTTATCTCGGTCCCGGTCTCGTCCGTCTTCTCCTCTTTCTCGAGCTCGCTGGCCTTCAGCCCGCGCTCGAACCTCTGCCGCCACACGAAGCCATCCCGCGCCACCCTGACCGCGAGCGACTCGGTGAGCGCGTTGACGACGGAGACACCAACACCATGCAGCCCGCCACTCACCTTATAGCTGCTCTTGTCGAACTTTCCGCCCGCGTGGAGCGTCGTGAGCGCCACCTCGACCCCTGGGAGCTTCTCCGTCGGGTGTTCGTCCACCGGGATCCCGCGGCCATTGTCGCGGACGGTCACCGAGTTGTCATTGGCGATGGTCACTTCGATCTCGCTGCAGAAGCCGGCCATGGCCTCGTCGATCGAATTGTCCACCACCTCGTAGACCAGGTGATGGAGACCCCGAGCCGACGTGGATCCGATGTACATCCCCGGCCGTTTGCGGACCGCCTCGAGACCCTTGAGAACTTGGATCTGCCTCGAGGTATAGTCGTTCCCGGCATCGTTGCCCGACTTCTTGGCGGCCGCCTTCTTCGCCGCTATTGCTGTCTTGGCCATCTATTCCTTTCCTGCCTGCAAAAACACGATCCTCTCGATCCTGCCTCGCGTTCGCCCGGCGTTGATCCGGCGGAGCAGCTCGTGACGCATCATGTTGAGCTCGGTAAGCCACGCGGCGCTCACCACCTCGACGAACAGCGTTGAACCGCTAGCCCGAGTATCCCTCGTCACCCGCGCGATGTGAGGGCCCACGAGCCGCTCCCAGTCAGCCGCCACGCCGGCTCGTTCCACCCGTTCGGTGACGCCGAGGCGGTCGAATAGGCCTTCGATCAGCGAGCCTACCCGTTCGGGCGCGGCCTTCTCGGTGGGCTGGCCTTCACCAACGGTACCGGGCGAACGCCGGCTCACGCCACCAACCTTCCGTTGCTGACCTGCCACTGCTCCATACCCTCGCTCAATGGGCTGTCAGACGGCTTGGGTGCCGTGAGGACAACCTGGCCGGCACGTCCGTCTTCGAGCAGCTCTACGAGGCGCTCCGACCGCTGGGCATCAAGCTCCGCGAAGACATCGTCCAACAGGTACACCGGTTCGGTGCCAGCCTGGTCTTGCAGTGTGTCGGCCTCCACCAGCCGGAGGGCTAGGGCGGCCGTGCGTTGCTGGCCTCCGGAGCCGAAACGGCGGATGGCGCGCTCCTCTTCGTCGGCCACTGGAGCCTTCAAGGCGACGTCATCCCTATGCGGACCCACCAGCGTCCTCCCCTGCTGTCGCTCGCGCTCTTCCGCCGCCGCGAGAGCTTCACGGAATCGTGCCTCCCAGCCGGAGACGTCGGAATCACCCTCTGTCGGATCGAACGACGGCAGATATTCCAGTGCGGCTCCGGGCGCCCCGGAGATCACCCCGTGGTAGCGGGCAAATGCGTCAGACTGATGAGCCGCCCAGTCCGCCCGAGCCTTCATGACCGGTGCGCCCGCACTGGCCAACCCTACCGTCCAAGGCTCGAGCTCAGCGGCTGCCGCGCCGTTGCGCAAGGCCTGGTTTCGCTGAGCCAACAGCGTCCGGCACCGCTGCAGGGCGGCGAGGTAGCCGGGCCGTGCGAGCGAGAGCAAGATGTCCAGGAACCGTCGGCGTGCCGCGGGCGGCCCGCTGATCAGATGGACGTCGGCCAGGCTGAACGCCACAACGGCGAACTTCCCGATCGCGGACGAGAGCCGCTCTACCTCGACGCCGTTGACCTCTACCTTTTTCCGCCTGGTGCTCCTCTCGTAAGCTGCGGCGATCTTCTCCTCGCCGTCCGGACCCTCCAGCGTACCCTCGATCCGAAAGGCTTCGTCCGCGAGCCTCACGAGCTCGGCGTCCGGAGCGCCCCGAAAGGAGCGAAAAACGCCGAGATAGTAGATCGCCTCCAGGAGGTTCGTCTTGCCTGAACCGTTGGGGCCGACGATAGCGACACCGGGCGCCGGGAACTCACAATCGAGCTCCGGGAAGTTCCGAAAGTGGCGGAGGCGGAGTGCCTTGATGATAGTTGTGTCAGTCGGCGAATCGGCCCCTGTTCGGCTCTTCGGATGGTCGGTTGCGGGACAGCGTTTTCCGATCTCTTAAAGTAAGCCGAAAGTCCTTGCGCAGCAACGAAAACTAGTGTTTCACGAAGTCGCTCACGACAGGCTCCTCGCCGCTGTAGTCGTAGAAGCCCTTGCCGCTCTTTCGACCGTTGTAGCCAGCGAGATACATCCGTCGAAGCAGCGGTGGTGGCGCAAAGCGTTTTTCCCGGTATTCGTTGAACATGATCTCGGTGATCAGATATAGCGTGTCGTTCCCGACGAAGTCGGATAGAGTGAACGGGCCCATCGGGTAGCCGCAGCCCAACCGCATCCCGGTGTCGATGTCCTCGATCGAGCCAAGCCCCTCCTCGTATGCCCGTATGGCGTCCAGCATGTACGGTACGAGCAGACGATTGACGATGAAGCCGGAGTTGTCCCGGCAGGCGATCGGCGTCTTCCCGACCGATCGCGCAAAGTCCATTGCCCTATCGAGCGTTTCCGTGGAGGTCGCGCCGGTTCGTACGACCTCGACGAGCGGCATCACGGGAACCGGGTTGAAGAAGTGGAGTCCAACGAAGCGGTCAGGGCGTGCGGTACCGGCCGCCATCTCGGTAATCGTCAGGCTAGAGGTATTGGAAGCCAGGATCGTCTCCGCAGGGCATGCGTCGTCGAGGATGGCGAAAAGCCCGTTTTTCGCGTCCAGATCCTCGATGATGGCCTCGATTACGAGGCCACTGTCGGCAAGCTCGTCCAGATCGAGGGTCCCCTGCAACCGAGACAACGTCTCATCGCGCGCTTCGGCCGTCAGCTTTTCCTTCTTGACGGCCCGGTCCAGGCCCTTCCGTATAGCCGCTAGGCCAGCGTCCAGCGCCGCCTGGTCCACCTCTCGGACAGTCGTCTCGTAACCGGCAGCCGCACAGACCTGCGCAATCCCGCTGCCCATGAGGCCCGCTCCGACGACCCCAACCTTTTTGATCTCAGCCACGTCTCGCCTCCGTAGTCATCTATCTCGCTCGTTTCCAGCAATATCATGTGACGATATGCTATCGCTTATGCACTAATGCCTCAACAATCCGTTGAATAGTCGTTAGATACACCAATTGGCGCAACGTCTCAGGCCCCTACCCGTCAATCGTCGCCAAGACCCTTCCCGGTGAGCAGCCACTCCTTCCAGGCCGGCCCCTCCTTCTCCTTCGGCGCACCGATCTCGCCCTGCTCGAGACGGTCAAGTAGGCCGAGGGCGATCAACTCGATTCTCGATCTGGACTTCTGGATGGTTCGCCCGGCAGCCCAGCTCGCAGCGCCCCAGAACCCCAGAGCGAGGAAGGGCGCGATAACGAAGCCGACCGTGCTTCCGGCGAGTACTGCCGAGGCCACGGCTCCTCCCGTCCCGCTGAGGCCCAAGCCCAGAAGCCAGCCCGTTGCCTGTTCGGTCCGTAGATTTCGTAGGTCCACCGAGATCGTGACCAGGGACCAGCCTTCCTCGAGCTCTTCCACAGCCAGCTGAACGTTGCGCGCCTTGGCCAGCTCGTAGCCATGGCCTCCCACGTCGATCGCTCGCTGCATCTGTTTCACAAGGCCCGCTGCAGGCTCCCACAGCGAGCGTCCTGGCTTGCGGCGCACGCAGCGGAGGCTCTCTTTCTCCTCGAAATGGTGCTCGAGCAGGGCAAGAACCGTCACCGCGTCTCCGCGCACCGCCCGGCTGTGCCTGACGACCCCGGGGCCCCACAGCCGACTCGGGATTCCGTGCTCGGTGGGAAGAGGCGGCAAGAGCGAATCTGCCTGGACCTCCGCGAGAGCACGTCGAACGTGACGGGGCTCGAGGCCGACCTCCTCCCCGATCCGAACGACCTCCGGGACCTCGAGATCCGTGACGTCATCGCCCTCATCGAACTGGAGCTCTGCAGCCCGTCGAATGACGCGTTCTAGATCGGATGACGAGACGCGCGTCGCTGGCAGCGCGGCACTATCCGCGCCCGGTTGCGCGTCCTGACGCGAGCTCGGTTCAGGCATCCGCCGTTCGCTCGGACTTCACTGCGGCGCGTTCGCCGCTCTCTTCCTTCGTCTCGCCTGCTCCGGCGCCGGCACCTAGCCTCGCCGGTCCGCCGCCATCGCCTTCGATCTCCCGTTTGGCGCCTCCCTCCACAACAGCAGCACGCTCTTCGCTCTCGTCGTCCGCGTCCTGGGCCCCGGTAGACGCCATAAGGTCTCCGAGAAGGTCTCGGAAGGGCGCAAAGTTGAGCGGCAGCGGAAAGAGGGTTGTCGAGTTGTTCTCGGCCGCGATCTCGGTGGCGGTCTGAAGGAAACGCAGTTGCAGCGAAGCCGGCTGCTCGCTCAACAGGCCGGCCGCCTGACGCAGCTTGTCGGCCGCCTGCAGCTCGCCTTCCGCGTTGATCACCTTGGCTCGCCTCTCTCGCTCGGCTTCTGCCTGGCGGGCGATCATGCGCTTCATCTCCTGCGGAAGATCCACATCCTTGACCTCCACGGCGGTGACATCGATCCCCCAAACGTCCGTTCCCTCGTCTATGATCTGGCGGAGGATCTCGTTGAACTTCTCCCGCTCGGCGAGCAGTTCATCCAGCTCCGCCTGTCCGATCACGGACCGAAGTGTCGTCTGGGCAAGCTGTGATGTGGCAAACAGAAAGTCCTCGATTTCCAGCACCGCGCGGCTGGCGTTGGCCACTCGGAAATAAAGAACCGCGTTTACCTTCACCGACACGTTGTCACGAGTGATGACGTCCTGCGGCGGGATGTCCATCGCGATGATGCGCAAACTGACCCGCTGCATCCGCTCCACACCGAACGGCACCAGAAAGATCAGGCCAGGTCCTCGGATGGGCCGGACGCGGCCGAGCCGGAAGACGACGGCTCGCTCGTACTCCTTGAGAATCCTAAGGCTGGTAGCGAGAGCGGTCGCTCCCCCGATAGCTACGAGTGCAAGTATGGTCTCCATAGTAAAGCGTCCTGGTAAAGCGTAGTATTAGAGCCGCTATCAACCGTCGCGTCAAACCTCTACGACGACGGCGATCCCCTGTCCTCCTCCGATGCAGGCGGAGCCGAGCCCGTACCCACCGCCGCGTCGCCGAAGCTCGTGTAGCAGGTGCGCCGTGATTCGTGCACCGCTTGCCGCCAGCGGGTGCGTGAGCGCAATGGCCCCACCGTTCACGTTCACCTTGTCACGCTGCAGCCCCAGCTCCTTCTCGACGGCCACGTATTGCGGAGCAAACGCCTCGTTTACCTCCACGATCTCCATGTCGTCGAGCGTCAGATCCGCTTGAGCGAGCGCGGCCCGAGAGGCCGGTGCCGGGCCGATCCCCATGATTCGCGGGTCCACGCCGACGACGGCCCAGGATACGAGGCGCCCGAGAAGCTCGAGACCCTCTGCAGAGGCATACTCGGCGTCGGCGATGACGAGCGCGGCAGCACCATCGCCGATCCCGCTGGCATTCCCGGCGGTAACAAGACCGTCCTTTTTGAAATAGGGCCGCAGCTTAGAGAGGGCTTCTGTCGTCGTATCGGGCCGCATGTGCTCATCGCTGCTGAACTCCACTTCCTGCCCGCGCGCCTTCACCGTCACAGGAACGACCTCGTCCTCGAACCGACCGCCATCCCAGGCCGCCCCGGCCAGCTGCTGACTGCGAACCGCGTACTCGTCGACCTCGGCCCGGCTGACATCGTACTCGGCTGCCAGGTTCTCGGCGGTTTCCGCCATCGAGTAGCCGCAGTAGGGATCGGTCAGGGCCTCCCACAGCGTATCTTCGAAGGGTGCGGAGGGACCCAGACGCAGCTTGCCCCAACGCACGCCTCTAACCACGTGAGGAGCCTGGCTCATGGACTCGGCTCCCCCACTCAGACAGAGGCGGCTCTCTCCCAGGACGATGCTCCGCGCACCATCGATGACCGCCTGGAAGCCCGAGCCACACAGGCGATTCAGCGTCACGGCCGGTACTTCTATCGGTAGTCCCGCCCGGAGCCCCACGTGGCGCGCCAGGTAAATCGCGTCCGCCGAGGTCTGGATAACGTTGCCGAAATAGACATTGTCGAAGGCTTCGGGGTCGGCGCCCGATCGCTCGATGGCTACCTCCGAGGCCACGCCGCCGAGGTCCGTGGCCGAATGGTCCTTCAGGCTTCCCCCGAAGGTCCCAAACGGCGTTCGCACCGCCGAGAGGAAGACGACATCCCGTTCACTCCCCATGGTTCCCATATCGCGAAGCCTTTCTCCGTGTGCAGTCGTTTGTCCCGTTATTATGCAGCGTAAGCGTACACCGAAGCCGGAGATTTAGCACTGCCGAGTAACCGCCCGATCAGGACGAGTCGGCTACTCGCTCCGCCAGCCAGCGACCCACCTCCGAGGTAGTCATCGAACCGCCGAGATCGGGAGTCCGGACTCCGGCGCGAAGGGCGCTATCCACGGCGAGCTCGATCCGCTCCGCCGCTTCTTCCGCCTCGTTGTGACGCGCGAGCAGCGCAGCGCTCAGCACCGCAGCCATCGGATTGGCCTCCCCGGTTCCCGTCAGGGCCGGAGCGCTGCCGTGCACGGGCTCGAACAACCCGTGTCCGCGCAGATCGAGGTTGGCCGATGGGGCGATCCCGAGCCCGCCGACCAAGCCGGCTCCAAGATCCGAGAGAATGTCTCCGAGAAGATTCTCGGTCACGATGACATCGAAGTGAGCCGGGTGCCGAACGAGCTCCATCGCGAGAGCGTCCACATAGCGCATCTCCGCCTCCAGCTCCGGATACTCCTGGGCGACGTCGAGGAAGGTCCTTCTCCAAAGACCGTAGACGTGCGGAACCGCATTCGCCTTGTCTCCCAAGGTGACGCGGCTGCGACCCTCCTTCCTCGCCAACTCGAAGGCCGCCAGGACAACCCGTTGGACGCCGTATCGAGTAGCGAGCGACTCGCTGATCGCCACCTCCTGGTCGGTGCCCTTCCGCAATGTGCCTCCGGAGCCGGTGTAAAAACCTTCCGTATTCTCGCGCACGATCGTGAAATCGATCGTCTCGCCATCCGCGAGTCGAAGCGGAGTCAGGTCGCCGGTGCGCAGCCGTACGGGTCTCAGGTTTACGAACAGGTCGAGCCCGAAGCGAAGACCGAGGAGGATGTCCCGAGCGTGCCGCCCGTCGGGGACGCGGCTGTCCCCTACGGCACCCAGCAGAATCGCCGAAAACTCATCGCGCAGTCGGGCGAACGCCTCGTCCCCGAGCGTCTCGCCGGTCGCGAGATAGTGATCCGCGCCGTGAGGAAATTCTTCGAAGTCCACGTCGATAAGACCAGCCGAGTCGGCGGCCTCGAGAACCCGCCGCGCTTCCTGTACGACCTCCGGTCCGATCCCATCGCCCGGAAGAAGGGCGATCCGGATCACGCGCTATCGGCAGCAGCCGAACAGTCCGTGCCGCAGCGCGGACAGAACCGCCAGTCTCCGTCGAGCTCCTCGTCGCACGCCAGACAACAGGGCCGCTGTTGATCGGAACCGCAGAACACGCAGTAGCGAAGGCCCGCGCGGTCTGGCAGCGCTTTCTGACACCTCCAGCAGACCGCCGTTCCCGCCCCGATCGCCTCTGGTTGCGGCGTCCTCGACTCGGCCCTCTCGGCCGGCTTGCCCCCCTCGTCTTCCGCCATCTGCCGATCGGAGGACGAAGGCGAATCGATCGAGGCAGGGGATGGCGCAGGCGGCGCAGTGGTCGACCGTGCCAGCGGCTCTCCAGCCAAGGTCGGCTGAATCCGCAGCTGGGCGGCCGCGAAGTGTTTCAGAAAGCCGAGGCCTGGCTCGGGTGACGTTCGCTCGACGCTAACCGCCGAGCGCAGCTCGTTCTCGGCCGGAAAAAGGAACTGTTCCGTTGCGAGCAGCTCCAGAAGCTCCACGTCATACTCAGCTTTCGTCGTATAGCCGAGCGTGTTTCGACAGATGTGGTAGGGCAGGAGCGTGCGGTGCAGCTCCGCGACCGAAACGACCTCGTCATCCACTCGCCCAACTTCCTCCAACCTCCGGGCGAGAAGTCCCGCCAAGGCATCTACGCTCATCGTCCGATCCTCAAGGCTCCGGCTCTTTCCGAGCCGCGAATGAAGGCTTCCGGGTCATCGTCCGGAACCCGGATCCCGGTCGCGCTCAGGATGATGCTCGACGCCGTGCTCATAAACTCCCGCATCGACATCGACGGGTCCGGTCCGTCGTCACGCATCGCTCGGACGATGTCGCTCCACTCGCCCGCGTAAGTGCGCCCGTCCCGCGCGTGCACCACATGAGGCCGGGGAGCGGGTCGCCCAAACAGGTCCAGCTGTCGCTGGTTTGTCGCGATGTCGACGCCGGCCTCCAGGGCGGCGAGCAACCGATCCTCCGGCGACGGGTCCACGGTCAGTTCTTTGAGCCTGGCGTGGTACGGCTCGAGGGCGGGATCCGGCATCTTGGAAGCTCGCAGCAGCTCGATCGTCCGCCAAAGTGCCAGCGCGTCCCAGAACTCGGACGGCGGGACGCGACCGAACATCCGAATTGCCCCATCGAGATCACCTCTCTCGTAGAGGACGGTGCCCAGAAACACCCGGGCCTCATGATGCTCCGGATCCGCCTCGACAGCGGCTTCGAGGAAGGGTATCGCCTCGTCGGTGCGGTCCAGGTTATAGAGGGTGTAGGCGATCTCCGCGGCCGCGTCGGCCGGCCTGCCTGCCGAGAGCGCTTCTTCGAAGAAGGGTAGGGCTCGGTCGTACAGATTCTCGCGGTACAGCGCCCGGCCGATCGCGAGTGCAAGATCAGGCTCTGTTTCCACACGCTTGCTCATGACCTGGTCGAACAGCGCGAAGGCACGCGGCCGATCCAGCTTCAGCATCACCTCGCCGAGTCCCAGCAAGGCGTCCTCGTTCTCTGGATCCAGCCCCAGGACCTCCTCGAAGGCCATCCTGGCCCAGGCGTATTCCTCGCACGCCAGCTCCGCATAGGCCAACGACACCCGCAGTCCGAGGTTTTCCGGGTGCTCCGCCACACCGACGCGCAGCAGCTGCCGCGCTTCTTCCCACGCGCCGGTCTCGTAGAGGTCTTGCGCCTCCCTGTTGTACCGCTCGCTACTCCATGCGTCGTCGTTCACGCCGGGCGCTTCCTTCCGTTCAGCTCGCGGTCCGCGGTGTCGGTCGACGCCGACTCGGCCGGGTCTTCTCCAGCTTGCTCCGCCGCGGGATGGTGCAGCTCCAACAACGTAACCCGTCGGTCCGCCACGTCACGGACCTCGAGCTCCGCCTCGCCAAGCCTCACGCGCTCTCCTTTTTCAGGAATCCGGCCGAGCACTCCGATGACATATCCTGCCACAGTATCGTATTCGTTTTCGGCGGCGGACAGCCCGAACTCTTCGATAAGATCCGACAAGGACATCCCTCCATCCACCTCGACGCGACCGCCGGGCTTCACGGCGATGTCGGGTTGACGTGCGGGATCGTGCTCGTCGTAGATATCACCGACGATCTCTTCGAGAAGATCCTCCAGCGTGACGATACCGTCGGTACCACCGAACTCGTCTACGACCACCGCCAGATGGACTTTCTCATGTCGCATCTGCGCGAGCAGGTCGTCGACGGGCTTGCTGTCCGGCACATAGTAGGCTTCGCGCGCAGCGTCGCCGGCGCGGAACCCGGTCCAGTCGTCCTTCTGGAACCACGGCAGCAAGTCTTTCACGATCAACACGCCGACGATCTTGTCCAAGGAGCCCTCGAGGACCGGGAACCGGGAGTGGCCCGTCCGGCCGGCCACCTCGACTACCTCGTCCAGAGACGCGTCCGCGGAGACCGCCTCGATGTCGGGACGCGGAGTCATCACCTCCCGGGCCACCGTATGGGTCAGCTCGAACACCCCGTGAATCATCGCCTCTTCGTCCTGCTCTACCGCGCCTTCGCGACGGCTCTCCTGGAGAAGGAGCTGGATCTCCTCCGGGCTGTGCACCTGCTCCTCGGCGTCCGCCGGCCGCATGCCGATCAACCGCAGGAAGAGGCCCGCGGATCCGTTCAGAAACCATATCGCCGGGCGGACAAGGGCGTTGAAGGCGTTCAGCGGCGCTGCAACGAAGCGACTCACCGTTTCCGGTTTCAGAAGCGCGACCGTCTTCGGGGCGAGCTCCCCCAACACGATGTGCAGGTAGGTGATCAGCAGGAAAGCGAGCGTCGTCGCCACGCCATGTGTGGCGATCGAAGCCCACGGAGCGGGGAGACCGGAGAACGTGTCCCGAATGGTGCCCGCTACGGCCGGCTCGCCGATCCAGCCCAGCCCGAGCGAGGCCAAGGTGATGCCGAGCTGAGTGCCGGAGATCGCGAGATCCAGGTTCTCCTGGGCCTTCTGGACCCTGCGAGCCAGCCGGTCTCCTGAATCGACGAGCTCCCGAATGCGTGTTCGTCGGACACTGACCAACGCGAACTCGGCGGCCACGAAAAACGCGTTCGCGCCGACCAGCACCAGGACGGCCGCCAGCTTCAGCAGCAGCTCAGAATCCATCGGAAATCGAGCAACCGCGCTCCCGGCCGCTCGCCCCTAAAGGGCTTCGGAGAATCGTGGGTTGGGCCGACCGGCGCTGCCGGCGGCCCTCAGGTATCGGAATGGGACTCAGGCTGCGTTTACCTCGCCTCGCTCGCCATCGAGTTCGTGGCTTCCTTCTTCCTTCTCGGCATCATCCGCGTCAGCGTCCCCGTGCCGGATCGGCGGCATGCAATAGCGCTGACCGATCGCGTGCAATTCGGCCAACTCGATCTTGCCCAAATCGGGGTATCGCTCCGCGAGGTATCCCACGGTATCACTGAGCCACTCCTCTCGCTGGTCGAGCTCGGCTTCGAGCACGCCGCAACGGCGAATGTGGCTGAACAGTTCGTCTCTGGCTCTGTCGAGCGGACTGGGTTCGAAGCTGTTGTTCCCCAACGGCTCACCTCCTAGAGCGGTCTCGGCCGTGTCGCCGTTCTTGACGGACGGCCCTGATTGCCTGGCTTGTCTCGGTTGCGCGGATCGCGCATCCACATATTACCGGCGCGATCCACCTCTCGCAAAAGAGCTTACGTCTCGCTCCCAGGGCTCAATCGCGGCCCCCGCAGCCGACGGTCTCGCGACGCCTGAAGCAGATTCCAAAGCTCCGGCACGGCGCGGAAACGACTCCCGCGGTAGCGCCGGGAATAGTCCGCTCGCGTGCTCAACTCGTCGACCTGACGCACGTGCGGCCAAACCGAAAGCAGCAGCTCCGCGTTTGCGGCCCAGCCCTTGTGTTTCAACAGCCTAGCGTCCGACGCCCGCGAAAGGGCCCGCTTGAGCACGAACAGCCGGTAAAGCCGAAAGCTGCGGAACGGATCGGAGATCTCGGAAGGGGTCGGTAGCGACCCCGACACGACGCTCGAGAACCTGTGGGCAACGCGAACCGCCCGCGGCGCCGAGATGTCGCACTCGCCGGCAGCCGCGACGAGATCCACCCCGCCTTCGAATCGCTTCAGCATCTCAGGAATGGCTTCGGGCGGATCGGTAAAATCGCCCTGCATACAGATCAGCGCGTCTCTCTTCGGGTAGGCAGAGCGCTTGACCGCCTCCTTGAGCAGTCGTTCAACCGATGCGGCGTAGCCCAGTCGCTTCGGCTGCTGAAAGACGGTCAGCGGAAGCACGCGCCTATAGGGATCGAGAGCTTCTGCCGTTCCATCCGTAGACGCATCATCCACGACCAACATCTCGAAGTCGCGATCGAGGCTCGTGAGGATCTGGCGAACGCGCCACAGGAGCAAGCCGATCGTGGCCCGCTCGTTGTGGGCCGGAACGCCGACGTAGATCAAGCGGGGCCCTTCACCGTGGAGTGAGGAGCGCCGCCGGGAGGATCATCTCCTCCGGGCTCACCCCGCCGTGCAGGAAGCTGTCCCGATAGCGCTGCTGGTACTCGCGAAGCTTGGTCGGATAGACGAAGAAATAGTCGTCACGGCAAATGAGATAATTGGTCTTCATACCGCCGGGCGGCAGGCGCAGAGCGTCCGCGTCCGCTTTGGCCAGAACCGCGGACGGATTCTCGACTCTCAGATCATCCCCGAACTTGTAGCGCAGGTTCGCGGTCGCATCACGCTTGGCGTAAACGGTGGCGGGCCGGTGACAGTGAAGCGAACCGTGGTCCGTCGTGAACAGCACCCGGACGCCCTGACGCGCCGCCTGCCTCAGAGCCTCAAACGCCGCCGATCTTTCGAACCAGGTGACGGTGAGGCGGCGAAGCGCGCTCGAGTCACGAGCGATCTCCCAAAGGAGCTTCGACTCGCTGCGACCGTGCGTCAGAAGATCTACGAAGCCGAAGACGAGTGCCGTTACCGAGGCTGCTGACAGGTAGCCGGCGAGACGGCCCAGCATGGCGCCGCTCTCTTCGCTGGAGAAGATCTTCTCGTAATGGGTGCGTACGGGTGCGCCGGCCAGCTCCTCGATATGGTCATGCAGGAGCTCGTCTTCGAACCAGTTGTATCCGGCCTTCTCCTCGCTTCCCCCCCACCATTCCTCGTACCGTTCGGCCAGCTCATCCGGGAAGAGCCCGCTAAAGATCGCGTTGCGCGAGAAGGGAGTAGCCGTCGGCAAAATCGACGCGTACAGCGTCTCTTCAACCTCGAAATACTCGCTGATCTGCGGCACGATGGCTCGCCATTGATCCAGCCTCATACAATCCATGATGATCAGGAGCGTCGACTCGTCTTCGAGGACGGGTCGAAGGAAGCGGTTCAGCACGTCTACCGACAGGATCGGTCCCCGCTCGCCGCCTTCGTGGACCCAGTCTTCGTACCGGTCCACGACAAGATCGCAGTACCCTCGACGCAGGTCCGTGATCAGAGACTCGAGGATCTCCTTGAGGCCGCGCTCGTTCGATTCGTCGAGGCGAAGCTCCCAATCCACCATCTCGGAATACAGCTCGGCCCAGTCTCGCCAGGTCGTGGCTCGGGATACCTTCTCACGGAGCTCACCGAAGCGGCGGGCGAAATCGCGCGAGATCTGCTCATGCCGTAGAGCCGGCCCGGCCAGCAAGCGAGTGACTACCGAGAGCACCTGCCGCGGGCTCGTAGGCTTCACGATGTAGTCATCGGCCCGCCGGCCGATCGCCTCATGCATCGTCGAGTCTGCTTCGCTCTTCGTCACCATCACGACAGGAAGTCGAGGAGCGCGTTGGCGTAGCTCCTTGAGCACGTCGATACCGCGCAGCCCCGGCATCTGCTCGTCGAGGAGCACAAGATCGTAGGTTTCCCGGCGAAGGAGCTCGAGAGCGTCGTTCCCGTTCATAATCGCATCCACCGCGTACCCCTCGTTCCGGAGCAGCATGAGATGCGGTTTCAGGAGGTCGACTTCATCGTCGACCCAGAGGATGCGATCGGATCGCGCAGCTTGCGGGCGACCCGGGGGCTTGACGCTCCGGGGGGGCACCTTAGTTGTCGGCGCTTGGTCCTCGATGGCCATATGACTTGCTGCCCTTCACTCCTCTTCTATCCGCGGGCCGATCGACAGACCGGCTGATTCTCGCGTAGGATCGGGTACCCGGCCCGGCCGACGGGAGATCCGTCGGGTCGAGGCCGAAAGTCGATGGACAATGGAACATACCGCCCGGGACCGGGAAGAATCACGCGGTGATCTGGGGGCACCAAGGAATCCGATGACGTCAGCGACCGCGAAAAGTGAGTCCGACGCGGCCCTGGTTCGTCCGGGCAGCGGACAAGGCGCAGACAGTGAGGCTCGGTCGAGCGGTCGTCGGACCTCATCGCTTCGCCCGCGGATCCTCACGCGCTATCTCCTCAAGCTGCTCCTCGCACCATTTCTGTTCTCCACGGTCATGCTTACGACGCTGATGCTTCTCAACGAGGTCGTCAAGCGATTTGCAGACCTGGTCGGCAAGGGCCTTCACTGGACGGTTATTGCCCAGGTGTTCGTGCTTTCGATCCCGTTCATCCTCGCAATGACGTTGCCAATGGCGGTTCTCGTAGCGGTGCTCTACACCTTCAACCAGCTCGCTGCTGACAACGAGATATCGGCCATGAAGGCTAGCGGTGTCAGCATGACACGGTTGCTCCTGCCGGTTTGCGCGGCAGCGTTGCTGTTGGCTGGTGGCATGGTGTGGCTGAACAACAGCCTTCTCCCAGAATCGAACCACAGGCTCCAGGTCCTGTTGACGAGCATAGCCAAGAAGAAGCCGACGTTCGTGCTTCGCGAGCGCACGATCAACGAGGTCGTCGCGGGCCGTCTCTTCCTTCGAGTCGCCCGAATCGACCGTGATCGGAGTACTCTGGGAGACATCGCGCTGTTCGACAACCGGGAGCGAGAGCGGCCACGGCTCATCTACGCCGACAGCGGTGCTATGGCATACAACCCGAGCCTGACCGACCTCTACCTGACGCTGCACTCCGGCGTGACTCACGAGCGGCTGGAGGGTCACGAGGATGAGTATCAGCGGCTCTACTTCGACCAGCTGATCATGCGCATTTCGGACGTCTCCAACGAGCTAGAACTCGATGATGTCGGTCGCAGCGACCGGGAGATGTCGGTCGCCCAGATGCAGGAAGAGGTGGAGGCCGGCGTGGAGATCGCTGACGCGGCGGGTGATCTGAGCGCTCAGTACTCGGCAGCGCTGGTAGAGGTGTTACTGGGGGCGACAAGCCCTCCCGAGCTGATCGGACTCGCCCCTGACGATACGTTGGGCGCGGATAGGGAAGTGGGCTCCGAGACGCTTCAGCGAGCCCTCCGCGTCAGTACCGCCGAGGATCCGATTCGGCAGTACGACGTGTACACCACCCAGCTGCGTTCGGGCTTCGAGCGACAGAGCCGTTTTCTCGTAGAGATCAACAAGAAGTTCTCGATCCCGGCGACCTGCATCGTCTTCGTCCTGATCGGAGCGCCGTTCGCCGTGCGCCACCCGCGCGGCGGCACCGCAATGGTAGTGGCCGTCAGCTTCGCGGTCTTCTGCGCCTACTACGTTTCGATGATCGGGGGCGAAGAGTTGGCGGATCGACTCATTCTGTCGCCGTTCTGGGCGATGTGGGCTCCCAACGTGCTCTTCACCGGCCTTGGCTTGATCGCTATGTGGCGCGCCATCCATCTGGAGCGGTAAGGTGCAGCTCCCGGCCCTACCGGCCATCCGGATTCTCGATCGCTACGTCATGACCCAGTTCATGCGCATCTTCGCGGCGTGCGTCCTGGGGGTTCCACTGCTCTTCACGGTGATCGATCTGGTGGACAACCTCGACGTCTATCTCGGACGGGGGCTGAGCCGACTCGACGTGCTTCTTCACTACGTATTCGAGTTTCCAAACCAGACGCTGCTCGCCTTCCCTCTCGCCTCGTTCCTGGCCGCCGTCTTCACCATCTCTACTCTATCGCGGCACTTCGAGGTAACCGCGGCCAAGGCGAGCGGAATCAGCTTCTATCGAGTCGCGATGCCGATGTTCGCGCTAGCCATGCTCCTGAGCTTCGTCGCCCTCGGCCTCACGGAAATCGTCCCGGTCACGACGCGGCGGGCCGGAGAGGTGATCGGTGATCATCAGTCTCGAGCCGAGAACACGCGCCGCAACTTCGTCTTCCGCGGCAATGCCGGGCTCGTCTACCGTGTCGAGCGTCTAGACGCCCGCACCGGAAAGATCGAGGATCTAGAGATCAGCCGAGAAGGCACAGGATTCAGTTACCCGACCTACGTGATTACCGCGAAGGAAGCGAGCTGGGACTCGGCCCGTTCCCTGTGGAAGCTCCAGGAGGGCAGAATGCGTTTCTTCGGCGGACCGGCCACCGAGCGGAGCTTTCTGTTCGACGAGTTCTGGCAGCCCGACTTTCGGGAGCAACCGCAAGAGCTTTTGGCCGACCCCAAAGACCCTGATGAGATGCGGTACGGCGAGCTTGGACGGTTCATCGATGCGATCCAGCGATCGGGCGGTACGGCACGGGAGCTCATCGTCGAGCGCGCCCTCAAGATCTCGTATCCCTTCACCTGTTTTATCATCGTTTTGTTCGGCATTCCGCTGGCTCAGACGACTCGACGTGGCGGTGCCCCGGTCTCACTCGGTATTGCCCTCGGAACCACCATTCTATTCCTGATGCTGGTCCGAATCGCACAAGCACTCGGTGCCGGAGGCGTCGTGGCACCTTCGGTCGCGGCATGGCTTCCCAACTTCCTCTTCCTGGCGGCCGGATTGGTGCTTCTTGCCAGGGTTCGCACCTAACAGAGTGGAGCGTAGATGAGCGGGCCGCAGAGCCGCGGCGGAACGGAATGGCTCGAGCGCTGGGGCCTTCCGGTTCGGGAGATGGGCGACGAGTGGGCTGAAGACCTGGCAGTTGCAGCCAGGGCAGCGCTGGCCGGAGGCGAGGCCGCTCTCGTCTTCTACGGGAGCGACGACCTGACGATCCGGGACAAAGGCGGCGCCGGTGTATCTGGTCCCAACCCTGTTACGCGCGCGGATCATGCAGCGAACGACGCGATCCTAGATGTCTTGCAGGCGTGGACGGAGGGCCCGGTGCTGAGCGAGGAATCCGATCCACCTCGGAACGTCGCGGCGGATCGCTTGTGGGTCGTCGACCCTCTGGACGGCACGAAGGAGTTCATCGCACGTAACGGCGAGTTCAGCGTGATGATCGGTCTGGCCGAGGGCGGACGAGCACTGCTCGGAGCCGTCTATCAGCCGGCCGAGCTTCGTCTGTACCTTGGCCACGTGGATTTCGGCGCTTGGGTCGTCCACGGGCCGGCCACGGAGGCGAAGGCCGCGCGGCTCCAGGTCGACGGTCCGGCCGGCGGGGTTCTGCGGTTGATACGGTCGCGCTCCCACCCGGACGCGGCGCTACAGGAACTGGAGGCCCGTTTGGGGCCTGTCGAGGTCGTCGTTTCGGGATCGGTGGGCATAAAATGTGCTCGCATTGCAAGCGGAGAAGCCGACGTCTACGTGCATCCGGTTCCCTTTCTCAAGGAATGGGACACCTGCGCTCCCGAAGCGCTGCTCCGAGGAGCCGGCGGGCGCGTGACCGATTGCGCCGGCGGACCTTTGCGGTACGGCAAGGCCGATCCACATCAACGCGGCGGGATATTTTGTGGCCGGCCGGAGACGTACGAGCGCGTGTCGCCCCTTGTACGGCAGGTGGCGGAACACCTTTTCGAGCCCTAGCCTCGTGCGGCCGGACTGCGGGCGACGAGACACAGCACTGACGAGAGGGAAGCCTTGGACGATCGAGACGGAAAGAACGTTTTCTGGCAGCTCGGCATGGTCTCGCGTGAGGATCGTGAGGCCCGGCGCGGCCACCGCGGTTGTGTCCTGTGGTTTACCGGACTGTCGGCGAGCGGCAAGAGCACGCTCGCCCAATGCGTGGAGGAGCGATTGTTCGAGGAGGGCTACTTCACGTACGTGCTGGACGGCGACAACGTGCGGCACGGGCTCAGCGGCGATCTCAGCTTCAGCCCCGACGACCGTACGGAGAACATCCGACGGATCGGAGAAGTCGCCAAGCTGTTCGCCGAGGCCGGGGCCATCGTGGCCACGGCGTTCATCTCGCCGTATCGGAAAGATCGGAACCGAGTGCGTGATCTGATGACCCGGGACGGCGATTTCGTCGAGGTCTTCGTCTCCTGCCCGCTGGAGGTCTGCGAGCAGAGGGATCCCAAGGGCCTGTACCATCGAGCTCGTGCCGGCGAGATCCGGGATTTCACGGGAATCGATGCGCCTTACGAGGCACCCGAAGCACCGGAGCTCGTCGTCGAAACGCAGGATCGAGAGATCTCGGAATGCGTGGACCAGATCCTCAAGCACCTGCGACGTCACGGTTATATCCGGGCGGCGCCGGCTTCGCAGGCGTCCTCCATCGGGTGAGCGACCCTGAGCCCCGGTCGACGACGGACGCCGACTTGATCGAACCGTACGGCGGACGGCTGGTCGACCGCGTCATCGACTCCGACGCGGCCGAGCGCCTCTTGGCCGACGCCGCGGCCGCCCCTGAAGTCGTCCTCCGACCCAGGCTAGCGTCCGATCTGTATCTCCTTGCGGTCGGTGCCCTGTCACCCCTCGAAGGCTTCATGGACGAGGAGATGTATGAGTCGGTACTGGAGGAGATGGCCCTCCCCTCCGGCCTCCCGTGGTCTATCCCGGTGGTTCTCTCCGTGCGAGACGGGGAAGCCGACGGCGTCGAGCCGGGTGCGATGGTGGCGCTACGCTCGCATGAAGGTGAAGTGTTGGCGGCGCTGGAAGTGACCGATGTCTTCCGCAGGGACATGGAGCGCGAACGCCTCGCCGTATATGGGACGGCCGACCGAGCCCATCCGGGCGTGGCCGCCCTGGAAGGCCTCGGCGACGTCTGCATCGCCGGCCCCATCCACTACCTGGGCCCGACCTACGCCGTCGAGGGGGTCGCCGCGGAAGAGATCCTTACGCCGGCTCAAACCAGGGCTCGCTTCTCGAAGCTGGGTTGGAAGTCGGCGGTAGCCTTTCAGACCCGGAACCCGATCCACCGGGCGCACGAATACCTGCAGAAGTGCGCGCTGGAAATCGTCGACGGTCTCCTCGTTCACCCCGTGGTGGGAGAGACGAAGTCGGACGACATCCCCGCGGACCTGCGAATGGAGTGCTACCGGGTGTTGCTCGACCGTTATTTCCCGCGAAGGCGCGTCCTGCTCTCGGCGCTGCCGCTATCGATGCGCTACGCGGGTCCGATGGAAGCCGTGTTTCACGCCATCATCCGCCGGAATTACGGATGCACGCACATGATCGTCGGGCGGGATCACGCCGGTGTCGGTGATTACTACGGCACGTACGACGCGCAGCTCGTGTTCGATCGGATCGATCAGGAGGTGCTGGGCATCCAGCCGCTGAAGTTCGAACACGCCTTCTGGTGCGACGTGACCGGCCAGATGGCGACCGAGAAGACCTCACCGGCGGAGATCCAACAGCGCCTTTTTCTCTCCGGTACGCGCCTTCGCGAGATGCTGAGCCGGGGGGAGAGGCCGCCCGCCGAATTCACCCGCCCTGAGGTCGCCGAGATCCTTCTTCGGGCGTACGCGCGGAGCTAGGCCCTCACCTCACCAAACCACTTCACGAAGCGTCGGATGCCTTCGTCGATGCTGGTGACTGGACGATAACCGAACAGCTCGGCAGCCTTCGAGATGTCCGCGTAAGTCTGCTCGACGTCGCCGGGCTGCATGGGAAGCCTTTCCACTACCGGCACCACCTCGAGAGACCTGCTGATCAGCTCGATCAGTCTGGAAAGCTCGACCGGCTCGCTCTCCCCGAGATTCACGATCTCGAACGTGCCGGGCTTCTGATCCAGATGTTCGACCGCACCTTGGATCCCCTGCAAGATGTCGTCGATGTAGGTGTAGTCACGGCGGCTGGTGCCATCGCCGAACTGTTGGATCGGCTCTCCCTGGCTGAGGAGCCGCGTGAATCGGTGGATCGCGAGGTCCGGACGCTGGCGGGGCCCGTATACCGTGAAGAAGCGGAGCGCGATGACTCCGATGCCGAACAGGTGATGATAGGCGTGGCAGAGGAGCTCGCCCTGTCTCTTCGTGGCCGCATACGGCGAGATCGGGGCGCCCACGAAGTCCTCTTCCGAGAACGGCACTTTCCGTGTGTTCCCGTACACGGATGACGAAGATCCGAATACGAATCGTGAGATCCGTCTGTCCCGCGCGAACTCGAGGAGCTCCTGCGTTCCGTTGACGTTCACCTGTTGATACAGGACAGGCTGCTCGATCGAGGGCCTCACGCCCGCCCGCGCCGCGAGATGGATGATGCAATCGACCGCTTCCGGCACCCCGGCCCGCAGACCACCCGCGTCGCGGATATCGCCCTCCACTAGCCGGAATCCTGACCGCTCCTGTACGGCCGCCAGATTCCGGTGTTTAACCTCCGGATCGTAGAAATCATCGAAGTTGTCGAGGCCGACCACCTCCACGCCCCCGTCGAGCAGCCGCTCCACGAGGTGGCTTCCGATAAAGCCGGCCGCGCCGGTTACCAAGATGCGCATCAGCGTGCCCCTGGGTCACCGGAATGAGGGTGCGGGGATCGCGAAAGCCGGGTGACGTCGGCATCGACCATCATCCGGATCATCTCTGCAAAGCCAACCTCCGGCACCCAACCCAGAACCTCCTGGGCCCTAGATGCGTCCGCGCAAAGATGCTCGACCTCGGCCGGCCGGAGGAACGCGGGATCCTCCACGACATGCTCCCCCCAGTCGAGATCCAGGTGCGCGAAGGCGACCTCGACCAGATCCCGGACCGAGTGCGTCTGCCCCGTACCGATAACGAAGTCCTCCGGCCGATCCTGCTGCAGCATCAACCACATCGCCTTCACGTAGTCGCCGGCATAGCCCCAGTCCCGCCGCGCATCGAGGTTGCCCATCCGCAGCTCCGAGCTCATACCGAGGCTGATCGCCGCCACACCGTGGGAGACCTTCCTGGTAACGAACTCGAGGCCTCGCCGGGGGCTCTCGTGGTTGAACAGGATGCCGCTCACGGCGAACAGATCGTAGCTCTCCCGATAGTTCACCGTGATGAAGTGACCGTACGCCTTCGCCACTCCGTAAGGGCTCCTCGGATAGAAGGGCGTGGACTCGTTCTGCGGCGAGTCCTTGACCTTCCCGAACATCTCCGACGACGAGGCCTGGTAGAAGCGGATCTTCGGATCCACATGCCGAATCGCCTCTAACATCCGGGTGACGCCGAGAGCCGTGAACTCACCCGTAAGGAGGGGCTGTTTCCAAGAGGTCGGCACGAAGGACTGGGCGGCCAGGTTGTACACCTCGTCCGGCCCGACGTCCTCGAGCGTCCTCACGATCGACAGCTGGTCCAACAAGTCGGCCTGATGGAGGATCACCTGATCGACAAAGTGCTGTATGCGCTCAAATCTCTCGGATGAGGATCGGCGAACCACGCCGTGCACTTCGTATCCCTTTTCCAGCAGAAGCTCGGCCAGGTAGGAGCCGTCTTGGCCGGTGATTCCCGTTATAAGAGCGATCATCGCACCCGTCTTCCACCTTCCGGTGCATCTGTGCGTGGTCTGTGAGAGCGTCCCGAAACATCCGCGAAACGCGTGCAAGCTTGCATCGGGCAAAGCATTATGCGGTGCTTTACCCCGGTCTCGAAAGCCCTGCCGTAGCTAAGCTATTGCCAAAGAGGAAGTTGCGATCTTCTCATGCCTGGTCCGGTCTTTGCTCGACGCGTACGCGCGATGAAGACTTCTCCCAATACCGCGGAAGCGGGCAACACGACGACCGCAGACGATGTCGGAAGCGCCGCGATGCGCGAGGACGTCAAGGCGCTCCTCGTCGAGCTCGCGCGTGCCTTGCAGCGGCAGTTGCTCTATCCGTCCAACCACCCGGCGCTCCGCGGATCGTCCGCCGCCCTATCGGAGCTGGTGAGCGAAGTCGCCGGCAGCGCCGAGCTGGTGGTCCAGGTCGGTCGCGAACAGCTCTCCGTGGACGGCGGTTTGACGGACGTTGACAGCCCGGCGCTCGCCTCGCTGACGGAGCATCTGCACCGGCATCGGGTCGCGGCGATCTCGCTCTCCGGCGACATCTCTTCCGTCGAGGTCGAGGAGCTGCTGGCCGCGCTCTCTCTGGACCCCCACGAGGAGGACGGATCGCCACTCGCCGACCGCGAGTGGTCTCACATCCGCATCGTGTTCGTTCAATACGACCAGCTGGCGATGGACGAGGAGGGCGATGGGCGGCTACCGGAAGGGGAGATGGGCGGAGTCTGGCTGGCGCTCGCCCAATCCGCGCTTACCGAAGACTCGACGCCCCAGGAGGCCGTGAGCGCAGCGCGGCTGGCCCGCGACATCGAGGCGCAGTGTGAGGACAAACGGTACGCGCGCGGCGTAACTCAACATCTTCTCGAGGTAGAGCAGGCGATCGAAAGCTCGCCGGGACAGACGGCTGAGCTTCGCGATCTGACCTCGGAACTCGTATCTCGCCTCAACCCGGAGGCGCTCCGTCAGCTGCTCAACGCTGGAACCAACCCGGAGGAGCGTCGACAGCTCCTCGCCGGGGCCTCGAGCACGCTGGGTGCCGGAGCGGTAGTCAAACTCCTACGCGAAGTGGCAGAGCTCGAGGAGTGTCAGATCCCCCATACGGTTTGGCTCATGTTGGCCAAACTGGCCCGCTACGCCGATAACGGATCACCGGACCAACGACGCAACGCGGCGAAGCTCGTTCGCAACCAGGTCGGGCAGCTTCTCGCCGACTGGGACGTCTCCGCCTACGCTCCGGAGGATTACACCAGCGTCCTCGAGGCGATGTCGGCGGAGGGATCGGCTGTACATCGGTCCGGAAGCGGCCGCTCCCGCGCGAGCGTGGAGCCGCTGCGCCTCGTCGAGATGGGAATCGAGGTGGACGAGACGTCCGGTTTCGTGGGCGAGAGCTTCTCGCGACTCGTGGACGAGAAGAGCGTGGCCGCCCTTCTGGACGTTCTCGAGGCGGCGCCGCGGGAGAACCCGGCCGTGCGGGAGCTGTGGAACCGGATCAAGAGCCCCGAAGTACTCGGGTCGCTACTTGCCGAAGAGTCGATCGAATTTGCGACAGTCGACCGGATGATCGGGGTCCTGGGTGAGGCTGCCGCGACTCCTTTGCTTGACGCTCTATCCGACTCCGAATCTCGCGGAACCCGCAGCCAGGTGCTCCGTCGCCTCGCCGACCTCGGGCCCTCCATCGCACCCGAGGTGGTCGAGCGGGTCGACGACGAGCGCTGGTACGTGAAACGCAACATGCTCTCACTCCTCGGAGACCTCGAGACAGTTCCGGATGGGTTCAGCGCCGTTGCCTACATCGAGGATGAGAACGAGAGCGTCCGTCTGGCGGCGATCAAGCTCCTCCTCAGGGAACCCGGCGAGAGAGGCAGGGCCATCGCCGCCGCCCTGAGCTGTGAAGATTCCCGCACCGTGATCATGGGACTCATCAAGGCTCGCAAGGATTGCCCCGAGGACCAGATCGAACGGATCGCGGAGCTGGCGGTGGACGAGGAGAACGCGCGGGAAGTCCGCATGCATGCGACTCGGACGCTCGAAGGCGTCCGCACTGAGAGGGCGATCGAAACGCTCCTGTCACTGGCTCGCCCGGACAAGGGCTTCAGGTTCTTGAGGCGATCGACCGGCCAATCCGCCATTCGCGTCGAAGCTCAATCGGTCCTCCGCTCGACCTGGGCCGACGATCCACGAGCCACGAGGCTGCTGAGCGGCGATACCGGATCCAGACTACTCGGTCGGGGGGCGAAGAAATGACGTCCGAAGGCTCGATGCCAAGGCATGCGACGGTCGACGCCGCCGAGTTCCTCACTTCCCTCAATCACCTGTTCTCGGCCGCCAGCCTGTACCCGAAGGCTCATCCGGCCCGCGTCGAGGCACTCGACGAGAGCTGGAGCAACCTCCGGAGCCTCTTCGAGTACGGCGCTCCGGTGTTTTCTTTTTTGGACGACGCAGTGCTGTACGGGCAGTTGGAGCTCCGCGACATGCGCTCGTGGGACTTCGGAAGCCGGCTGTACGAGTCCGGCATTCAGCGGCTCGAGATTCAGGCCGAAATCCAGTTGGACGAGCTCGACTCATTCATCGAGCATGTTCGGAGCCGCTTCACCGCGCCGGACCCCGAGCCTATCGAATCAGCCGGTACCGCCTTCCCCCACATTCGGATCGGCACGCTTACCGTCCGGGTCGAGCCCACGGTGGACGAGGAAGGCGGGCTGCCGGAGGAGCCGGTACAGCTCGATGAAGAGCTCGACGCCGTCCGGTGGATCTACAACGAGGCGCGCAGCGCAGAGCTGCTGCCGACCGCCGAAGTGCGCCTGGCGGTCGAGTCCCTCGCGTTGACAATGGAGAGCCTGAAGCGTTCCGGCTCGGGGCTGATCGCGATCAAGTCACGGGATCAGTACACGGCCATTCACTGCATGAACGTCGCGATCCTCTCCATGACCTTCGCCGAACAGCTGGGCTTCCGGCCCGACGAGATTCGGCTGATCGGTGAGGCAGCCATGCTGCACGACATCGGAAAGACGACGACGCCGGACGAGATCCTCAACAAGCCGGGCGTGCTCACGCCGAATGAGCGAAAGGTGATCGAGGAGCACACGATCGCTGGCTGCCGTCTGCTGCTCGAGTCGCGCCAGAGCAGCCCGCTCGCCGCGACCGTGGCCTATGAGCACCACATGGGGAACGAGGGACGCGGCTACCCAGACACGATCTTCGGCCGCGAACCGCATCCGGTGAGCCGGCTCGTCCAGGTGTGCGACGTGTACGATGCGCTCCGAACCCGGCGCCCCTTCAGACCGCCCATGGACGCCGAGGAGTCGTTGCGCTTCTTGGGCAAACGGGCCGGCGTCTTCTTCCATCCGGCGCTCGTCAAGACGTTCGTGGAGATGGTCCAGCAGATGGAGTTCAAGACTCCGAGCGTCCGCCCCCAGACGACGGTTCTGGAGCAGGCAGAGCGCGAGGCAGCCGCGGCGCTGCGTGCCCAGGAAGGAGGCAGCCTCGAGGAGCGCCTGGAGGCGATGGCGGAAGGCCTTCTCGCGCCGGAGCCCACGGCCACGGTGGACTGGCTCGAGATCCTGTGATCCTCGGGGCCCCCGGGCTCTGGCGTCGTCATCGATCGCCGTTCAGTTTTGCTCGGTCCCGAGCCCCCGCCGATCCGCCGAACGAACAGCCGCACATGCCCCGACCTACTCCAGTTCCCGACTGGGTACCGCGCGATCTGCCGCGCGCGCCCGGTGTTTACCGGTTCCTTGGTGAACGGGACGCGCCCCTCTACATCGGAAAGAGCGTAAACCTGCGACGTCGGGTGCGTGGCCACTTCTATGGAGGCGGCCAGGCCGGCCGGCTCACGGAGCTCGGGCTACTGGCGCGGGCAGTCTCGTATCGGCAAACGGGCTCGGACCTGGAAGCCCGACTGCTCGAGGCGCGGGCGATCTTGAAGCACCGCCCACGGCTGAATCGGGCGCTCAAGAACAGGTGGCGCGGCTGGTACCTCGAGATCGACGAGGGGGAGCCGTTTCCCAGGCCGCTCCTCGTTCACAGCCCGCGACGCGCGTCCGCCCGTTACTTCGGGCCTTTCGCCGGTCGGCGCCTGCCGCTCGAGATCGCCCGGCTCCTCGAGGATCTCTTTGGCCTGCGGAGCTGCACCGGCGCGATCCGACCCGACCCGCGCGGGCCGGCCTGTCTCCGTCACGGCATCGGTACCTGCTCGGCGCCCTGCATCGGCGTTTCCGGGTTGAACGAGTATCGAAATCGGGTGCGAGACGCGATCGAAGTCCTCGCCGATGCCGGCGCGGCCCGTCGCCTTCGGGCTCGCCTCGTGGAACAGAGCGCAGGCAACGGTGCCGCCGGCCAGTCGATTCCACCGTCCGCCGGACGCCGCTTGGTTTGGCTCGATGAGCTGGAATCCTACCGCAGCGTTCTGGCTCGACCCGGACAACAAGCTTCGTTGCTGGTGATCCTGCCGGACCACAAGCCCGAGCGGCGGGTCCTCCTGCCGGTTGCGCTCGGCAAAGTCCTTCGCTCTCGGAGCGTGGCCGTCCAGGATGGCGTCTGGCAGGAAGCCGTAGCTGACGCCTGCTATGCGATTCGCGTCCGCGAGCTCGGCATGGATGGAATCCTGCAGCCGGACGAGATGGTTCTCAGCCTGATCCTCCGGCGCTGGCTGGACACGGACGTCGACGACATCCCCGTCTACGATCTGGCGCGGCTCGATGATCGACAGGTTGTCCGCTCGGCGACCGAGCGGACGCTCTAAACGGACCGCTCGGGCGGGGACGGACGGCCCGCCCGCTCCGCCGGCAGCAGCGCCGAGCCGATTCCCGGCCGGGTCTCCCAAGCGTCGAACTCCTCGGCATACCGCAGGCCCCACCGCCTGCCCGTCTCGGCCAACCGCGCCTCCAACCACTCCGGATGGCCGAACCCTACCCGCTCCGTATAGAAGCGGCCAAGATCGAGCACGCTTTCAAGATACGGCTCCACATCCACGACGACGGCAGGCAGGTGAGAGTGCTCGCCTCGATAGGTGAACACCGGCACGGGCTCTCGATGGGGCTCGGCCGGCTCGATCACCTTCTGAATACGGGCTAGCGTAACGGCGTCGCGCACGATCTTGCCGCATGCCTGGTGATCGGGATGGCGCGGCCCGCGAAGCCAGGCCTCGCCCCAAGTCACGATCCCGTCCGGCTGCACGTCGGCTATGACCCGTGCGACCTGACGCGCCGCTTCCGGCGTCGCGGACAGAGCCGTGTCCGGGAGATCCAGAAAGCGCGATTCGGCACCGAGCAGCTCGGAGGCCTCCTCGCCCTGCTCGATTCGCCGTCGCGCCACCTCTTCGATCGGCACGTCCCCGAACGCCTCGGTCATCTCGCCCCTCGTGAGCCAGAGGATGACCACCCGGTCGCCGCGCGCGAGTTGGGCCAGAATGCTTCCAGCCGCACCGATCTCGTCGTCCGGATGTGCGAGAGCGACCATCAGCGTGTGGGGTTCAGACACCCGCCGCCTCTGACGATGAATCGACCGCGGCCACCGGCCGTGGATCCACCTCAGCCACGACCGCTCGCAGCTCCCGCCTGGCGGCCGCTGCGACCAGCACGACGACCGCGACGGTGGCGACGAACCCGAGGATCCGAAGAAGAGTGGCACCCCACCCGGCCGCACCGGTGGCCGCCGAGGCCAACTCGACGCCGGTGACACCGATCGACACGTAGAGCAGCGTCCCCGGTAGCATGGCAATCCAGGACGCCAGCACGTAATGGGTGAAGGAGACGCCCGTCAGCCCGTATGCGTAGTTCTGCAGGTTGAACGGGAAGGCGGGCGACAGTCGGGTGAGTGCCACGACCTTCCAGCCCTGGGATTCCACCGCCCTGTCGACGGCGGCAAATCGGTCGTGGCCGGCCACCCAGCCTTCCACGCGCGTCCGAAGCAGGTAGCGGGCGATGAGAAAGGCGAGAGCGGCGCCCGTCGTCGAAGCCAGAGACACCAGCACGGTTCCCTTGCCCAGGCCGAATGCGATGCCTGCGCCTATCGTCAGGGCAGCACCGGGAAGGAAGAGGACGACGCCCAGGACGTACGCGATCCCGTAGATGAGGGGGCCGGCGGTTCCAAAGCCGCTGACGCGGTCGCGCAGCCAGCTCGCAATCCCGCCTTCTGCCGCGTCGTCCGCACCGCCGCGATCGAGTGCGGGCGGCTGGAGCGCGTTGAGCGACCAGTCGTACTCCGTGAACCGGATCGACGTCGTCCCCCCCCGCTCGATCGCCTCCGCCACCTCGGACCCTGCGTAGCGCGCCACGAACAGGGACACGGTCGCGGCACGCGGATTCCAGCCTTCCGATACGAAGTCCTCTGCATACCAATCGAAGTACCGGGAGAGAAAGAGCAGGCCATCCTCGAGTCGCGCGTTCTCGCTATTCGTCAAAAAGGCTCGGGTGCGCTCCTCGAGCTGTGCGTCGAGCACGGCCCCATCGAACGCCCAGGGCGGAAGCGGCGCGCAGGAGAGCGAGGCGCAGTTGACCGCAAAATGGATCCTCGGATCCCGGAAAAACGGCCGGAGAAGGTTGTGCTCGATCTCATCCAGAGTCAGCCGGTGCCCGGCTACGGGAAAGCGGAGCCTCGTCCACACCCCGTCGATCTGACGGATCGACGTGACGCTCGGATGGTCCAGAATCGCGCGGATCGTCAGAGCGTTGTACGCGTTGATCAACAGAGCCTCGAGATGGGACGGAGCGAGGCGGGCGGCATCGGCCTCTGCGAGCTGAGCGAGATACTCGTTCAGTTCAGATTCATGGGCTTGAAAGAATCGGTAGTCGACCAGACCGTCGCGAGTGCCGCCGCCCAGCAGACGATCCCACGTGGAATGGTCGAACGGCTCGGTGCCGGAAGCGATCGATGCCTCGATAGCTTCCGCAACTGGACCTGTCGCGCGTTCACTCGGCGGTGCTCCACATGCTTGCACGCCCAGCACCAGCCCGATCACGAGCGCTTGGTTTCTCATCGACGTACGGACAAACCTGTTCACGAGATACTGAAACACCGAGACCTTACGGCGTGTTCTCATCTTCCCGTCTTGCCGGTCGACCGGTCGCCCACGTTATCTTGCGGCTGTTTCCCTGGCACGCCGGGCCGTCCGTTCACCGGCGCAGACGGCGTGCTCTGCGCATGTGCCACCCGGTCGTCTATGCCCAACGTCGAAAAGCTCCTAAACGAGCTGGCTGTGGCGGTCCAAAAGCATTCGATGTATCCGACCGGCCATCCGGCGCTCGAGTCGGTGTCGACCGATCTCGTCTTCCATCTGGACGATGTGCTGGGGGAAACCGGCCCGTTGACGATCTCAGTAGCGAAAGACCGACTGATCGTGGCTGGAGAGGAGACCAAACCCGGCCGAGCCCTCATCGATTCCCTCGCGGGACGGCTTCACAACCACCAGATCGCCGCGCTCCACTTTGCGCCTGGAGCTGAAGTCGATGAGGTGGATGCTTTCCTTCGCGAGCTCGCGGTAGACGCCGAGCGTCGTGGACGGCCGATCGGTCTTGAACCCGCCGAGTCCCTCCCCTCCTGGATGCACCTCCGGATCGAGCCGGTGGAATACGAGGCGCTCAGGCTCGGAGAGGAGGAGACGAGTCGGACCGTCGACGAAAGCGCGCCGATCACGCTCGGGGCGCCCGTCTCGAAGGAGGAGGAGACCGGCGGCGAGCCCGACCGAGAGCCGGTGCTCGATCGGGAAGAGATCGATGAGGCCGCCGCCGCGTTGGCGGACATCGAGTTTTCGCCCGAGCTGCTCGAGATCGCCGCGGAGATCGGAGAGCTCGACGCCGATCAGGCCGCCTCGGCCCGAATGGCCAACCTCCTCCATGACCTCCCGCCGGAGGATCTGAAGCGTCTGCTCGGCTCGCGTGACGCCGCTTTCGCCGCCAAGCTCGTTCGACATAGCACCAACCAGTTGAATCCTCGAGCCGCGATCGATCTCATCGAGGCCGCCTCCGCCTCACAGACGCAACCGATCGGACCTTGGCTCCTGCGGCTGCTCACGAAGCTCACCCACTACGCCGAGAGCTCTGCCAGCGAGAGCCACCCCGGTTCCGATGAGGCGCTGCGCGAAGTCGTTCACGAGCTGGTCGATGACTGGCAACTGGAGGATCCGCGCCCAGCTGCCTACCAGAACACGTTGGGCCAGATGGCCAAGAGTACGGCGGCTCAGGCCACCACTCCGGCGCAGGAGCGGCCTTACTTCGCCGACCGCTTGGTGATGATGGGTCTCGAGCTGGAGATGATGGGAGGGATGGTCGCGCAGGCCCTTCGTGACCTGTGCGGAACGCGCCTGGTCGAGCTACTCGGATTTCTCGAGGCAGCATCCGAAGGAAGCCAGGTGGCCGAGGTGATGTGGAGGGAAGTCGCCACCCAACAAACCCTGACGCAGGTTCTGGAGGGAGACAAGCCGAACTTCGCTACCGTCGACCGACTGCTCGCCAGGATCGGCGTCGGGGCGGCCGAACCGCTGCTGGACGCGCTGCAAAGGACCGGCCGGTCGAACGTGCGCGACGAGATCGTTCGGCGCGTCAGCGGGCTCGGACCCGTCATTGCCGGTGCCGTCGTGGCACGCCTGGATGCTGATCGGCCCGAAGCGACAGCCTATCTGCTGTCGGTGTTGAACGAGCTCGGGACCTGTCCGGCGGGGCTGAGCGTGGCCCCGTTTCTGGAGCACTCCGACCCGAACGTCAGAGGAGAAGCCTATCGGCTGGCCATCCGTCATGAGCGTGACCTCGATCAGGCGATCCTCGCAGCGCTAGGCGAGTCGGATACGCGCCTGTTGGCGATCGGCCTCGCGGCAGCGGAACAGAATGCTCCCTCCTCGGCCGAGCCGCTTCTGCGGCAACACGCCACAGACCGCGACTTGCCCGTCCAGCTCCGCGTGAAGGCGGTTCGCGCCCTGTCGCAATGCAGGACGGAATCAGCACTCGACGCTCTGGTTCGCGCCGCCACGCAACGTCGCTGGCTCCTGAGCAGAATCATCGCACCCCCGAGTCCCGTGGTCGTCGAGGCGCTAGCCTGCATACGGGAACGCTACCGGCACCTGCCGAGGGCTCGAGACATTCTGGAGCAGGCCGAATCCTCCGAAGACCGGAAGATCCGCACGGCAGTCGGAACGCCGTCGCCCGAGGCGGTCACGTGACGACAGAAGCGGATTTCCTGATCGCTCTCGGCCAAACCCTCTCTGCGGCCGGCTTGTACGGCGACGAGCACCCGGCGTTTCGATCGGCAGCCGACGGCGCGTTCGTCTCGCTCGAAGCGCTCGTGGGGGAATCTTCGCTCGTCCAGTACTCTTTTTTGGAGGGCGAGGTAATCTTCGCGAACAGGAGGCTCCGCGAGCTGCGCGACTGGCACTGGGCCGGCTCGTTGGCGGAGGCCGGTGCCGAGCGCATCGAGATCACGATAAGAGTCGACCGGGAAGAGTTCGATCTTTTCCTGAACGCCCTCATCCGGATTCTCGAACCAACCGATGCCGACGCCGAGGACCGGGCCAGAGTCGAGTTGCCTCACATGCGGATCGGGTCGATCGCGGTCGACGAAGCCAAGCGGCTGACCGAGGCCGAGGAAGCCGATCCGAGCGGGCCGGAGATGGACGAGGAAACTCAGGCCGTCGACCACCTGTTTGGACAAGCAGAAAACCGGGGACTGGTCTCGCTCGCCGTGGCTCGCGCGGTGGTTCAGTCTCTGTCGGTCGTGCTGCAGTACGGACGACCCCTGATGGAGCTTCTCGTGCCTGTCCGTCATCACGACGAGTATACGACGGTCCACTCACTCAACGTCTCGGTTCTCTCGATGTCGTTAGCCGAGTCTCTCGGGACATCCCCGGACGACGTGAGAGACATCGGCGAAGCGGCATTGCTGCACGACCTGGGCAAGGCGCATACGCCGATCGAGGTTCTTCAGAAGCCGGGCAAGCTCTCCCCTGACGAGTGGGAGATCATCAAGCGACATCCGGAGGAAGGTGCCCGAATCATCCTTCGCTCGGGAGGCAGCATGGAGTTCGCCGCCGTCGTCGCCTACGAGCACCACCTTACATGGCAGGGTGGAGGGTACCCCAACCTGCGTTTCCCCCGGCGTCCGCACCCGGTCAGCCAGATGGTCCAAATCTGCGACATCTTCGACGCGCTTCGAACCGAACGTCCGTTCCGAGGGCCCTGGCCTATCGAGAGAATCATAGGCTACTTCGGCGAGATCTCGGGGACCGATCTCAATCCGGACGTACTGAACGCATTCAACTCCCTGCTGTCGCATCAGAAAGCACCTGACCCGTCGGAAGAGGAAAACGGCCGCGGCGAGATCGGTGACGACGCGCCGAGGGCAGCGTCACCGGAAGGGACTGTTGCGCTCGAGAGAGACACGGAAGAAGGAGACGCGACTTCCGACGACCGGACCGCTGAGAAGACGGGCCAAACCGAACGCTGATCCCTTAACGGCCGCCCGACGTCTCATCCAGCCACTCCGCTATCAGCCGTCTGGCGATAGAGACGTCGGACGGCAGCCGGACCGCTCCGGTCTCCAGCGCCGAGAGGAGTTCTTCGCGTTCGAACCAGCGGGCAGCTTCCAGCTCGGTCCCATCGACCCTCGGGACCAACCGCTTGCCCGTGGCAGTGAACCCGAGCATGAGGGACGAGGGAAACGGCCAGGGCTGGGAAGAGTGATAGCTCACCTTAGTCACGGGGACTCCGGTCTCTTCTGCCACTTCGCGCACCACCGCCTCTCCTACGCTCTCGCCCGGCTCGACAAATCCGGCCAGCGTCGAATACACGGCCGAGGGCCATAGCTTCTGGCGACCTAGCAGACATGCATCGCGATCGGTCACGAGGACGATGATCGCGGGGTCGGTACGCGGGAAATGCTGGATCCCGCAATCGTCGTTCGCACAGCGACGGATGTGCCCTCCCTCCACGCTGATGGTCTCGTTCCCACAGCGACCGCAGTAGAGGTGCCGTCGGTGCCAGTGAATCATCCCCCGGGCGTACGCCAGCAACGCCCCGTCCCTCTGGCTGAGTAGCGCGCCGATCTGGTGGAGGTCCAGGAACTCGGAGTCACCGGCCGCCAGCTGAGCGAGCGGATCGTCCAATGATGAAAGGTCGACGGCGAACCGGGCCGCGCCATTCTCCAGCCCGAGGAAGACCAGTCCGATCCGATCCGCGCCGGGGAGCTGGGTGTCGCCCGGCCTGAGCGTGACCGCTTCGGGAGCCACGCCTCTCGTAACCAGACTGCGGGCCCGCCAAACGGGAACCAGCCTGCTCGCCGGATCCTGCAGCCTATCAACCAGCCACTCCGGCTCGCGGCGGAGGTCCGGCGCACGATCCAGCCTCGTGTCGGCGAACGGATTCGGCCGCCTTTCCAAATCGCTCACCGCCAATGCCTCGACGCTTCCCGCTTCGGTCGCCTGCTCACCATACGTCCAAATTGGAACCCGAGCCGCCCTCGCGCAGCTTCCCCGGTGGGCATTACGATCGAGCGGCAGGCGGCATGGAAGATCTGAATCAGCGATACCGATACGACGCGAACGCCGCGAGGGGAAGCCCCATAGGGATTCTCGCGGGGATGGGTGTGCGCTCGACAGCCCCGGCGTACGGTTCATCGCGACCCCCTGCAACACCGCTCATATCTACTTCGCCGATATCGAAACGGCAGCGCGCGCTCCCGTCTTGAACATGATCGACGAGGCGATCGGATCTCTCGATGAGAACGTGCATCGGCCGGCCCTGCTGGCTACGCGAGCTACCGTCGAGGCAGCCGTCTACCGGGACCGGCTGCACCTGTCGGGTCGAGAAGAGGTGTGGAGCGAGCCGCTTCAAGCGAGCGTCGACGACCTGCTTTTCGGCGTCAAGCGCGGCATGCCCGGCGTGCAGCTTCGGGACGCCTGGTCTCGGGTGCTCGAAGCGGTAAAAGAAGAGGGGCGGACGGCGCCCTGATTGCTTGCACCGACATCAGCGTCGCGCCGGTGCAGGGACCCGGCGCGCTGAACGAGCCCGTTCCCGTCCTCGACGCCACGCGGGAGCTGGCCAAGGCAGTCGCCACGCGCTGGTCTGCCGACCCCAAAACCTCACCGGAGGCTCCGTGAGCGACGTCACCACACAGCTGGTGACATTCGACTGTTACGGCACCCTCATCGATTGGCGAAGTGGAATCGCGGACGCCTTCGACGAGGCCGTTCCCGGCGCCTCGAAGATCGAGCGAGACCGCCTCTTCGAGGCGTACGCGTCGGCGGAAGCGGAGGTCGAGAGCGGACCCTACATCCCGTACCGGGAGGTGCTGGCGGCGGCGGCCGCACGAGCCGCCCGGCTCCTCGATCTCTCCGTACCCGATTCCCGGCGCCACTTCCTCGCCGAGTCGTTGCCCTCGTGGAGGCCGTTCGCCGACACGAACCCGGCGCTCGAGCGCCTTGTCTCATCCGGCCTGCCCCTCGGCATCCTGTCGAACGTCGACGATGATCTTCTGGCAACGACGCTGGAACAGCTCGCTGTTGGCTTCGACCCTCTCATCACGGCCGCCAGGGTCCGAAGCTACAAGCCCGAACCGGGACACTTTGTGGCTGCTCTCAAATATGTCGGTCGGCGATCGGACCGGCTTTTACATGCGGCTGAGAGCTACTACCACGACGTCCAGACAGCCGAATCGCTCGGAATCCGCACCATCTGGGTCAATCGTACGGCCTGTGGCCTCACCTCCGGACCGCGGCCCGCTGCCGAGGTCTCCGACCTCAAAGAGGCGGCCGACTGGATCTGCAGCCTCTGACGCGCAAATGCCTAGCTCCTCCCACTTCCCCGAGGCGTGGCTTCAGCCTATAATAGAGAAACAGAATCTATTTCTATTTATGAAGCTAGACAGCTTCGCTGTAGTCATTTAGGCGCACAAACACATGGTCGACGCAGCGAAATCCGCGGCCGGGCCAAGAACACCACGGCAGGTCAGAAGTCGGCTGACTATGGAGCGCATACTCGGCGCTACCGAGACGCTGCTCGCGGAGGCACCGTTCGAGTCGATCTCCGTCGCCGATATCGTCCGTCGTGCCCGGACCTCCGTCGGAGCCTTCTACGCTCGCTTTCCGAAGAAGGAAGATCTGCTGCCAGCACTCTACTCGCGCCGTTATGGAGCGGCGCACCGGCGTAGAAGCCTGGAGTACCTCGATCAACTGGCAGTGCGCTCGCTGCCGCTCGAGGATCTCGCCGCAGAGGTGGTGCGAAACATGGTAGCCTATTACGACTTCAACGCTCTGCTTCTGCGGGAGGTGGATCGGCAGACGCCGCGCGACTCGGCCTCGCGGGTCGCCGCCGAGCGAGATCACCAGACCGCGTTTCACGACGGCTGGGCAGCCGCCTTCCTGGCCAGTCCGGAGAAGATCGCCCGGCCGGAGCCGGAGAAAGCCGTGCGTTTCGCCCTATTCCTGGTGTCCGCTGCCTGCCGCGAAGCGATCCTCTACCCGGAGCGCAGTCCGGACGCGATCGGCGATGAAGATCTGGAGACGGCGCTGTCCCGATCGCTCGTTTCCTGCCTGCGTTGAAGTTCCGGTTCGACGATGGCCGGGTGACTAGTTCCCCGATTCGCGATCAGAACGGAGCGCAGCGTCGGGGTTCATCGGAGCGAGCACCCAGGTGAACGAATGCAGACTACGGGAAGGACCCCGTGATCGGCGGTCTGTCCCCTCCTCGCCCCCGGGGACGTCGTGGCAGTGGAAGAGCTCCAGGATTTCCATCAGCAGCCGGTTCAGTTCCCGCACGTCGTCCTCGCCCAACCATCCCTTCATGCGAGCTGCCCAGAGGTTGCGATCTTCTCCCTCCACAACCGCGAGCTCCGGCTCGAAGCCAGACCGGAAATCGCGAAGCGTGCTGCGAAGCATGGAAGCCACGACTCTGCCTATCGCGCTCACATTGGCCGCATCCCGCGGATCGTATGCCAGATAGAGAGGGCGGCCCGGAACGTCGTACACGGCCTCGGCGTGTCGACCGACGCCCCGTATGCCCTGTTCGATCAGCAGCCGCGCTGCCACGAGCTTGTGAACGTGGTAGTAGAGAGAATCCGGCCGACGACCCATGAGCTCTGCCATCTGTCGAACGGAGGACGGACCCGCCGCGCCGACCAGGTCGACGATCTCCTGGCACACGGTGGACTCGAGCACTTTCACCTGCTCGTGGTGTCCTACCCGGTACTTTTGCGTTTGCACGTCGGTAACCACTCTTGCGTGCTCCATGTGATTAATGAAACTTTTGGCTGATTTTTCACTAATTGGATGTTGAACGCAAGTGTGGAACGCTCCGTCCGGATGAACGTTGAGATACCTGAAGGGCGTCGGGGACCTCCCCTCTCTCTTCTGTTGAAGTCCGCCTTAGGAGGTTTTGAGATGAAACGAGCGTCGCTCCGCGGCACCCTGCTCTGGGCCGTCACCTTCCTGCTGACGGGGAGCTCGACCGTCGTGGCTCAGCACGAGCCTGGCCATGCAGCGCCGACTGCTGCCCAGGAAGAGCCCGAGAAGCAGGAGTCTGAGGAGGAGAAGAAGAAGGATCCCTACAAGGATTTCGAAGAGCTCACGGAGGACGCCACGGCTCGAGAGGGCTTCTTCGACACCTACGAAAAGAGCGACAAGCTCTACATGGCGATCCCGCAGGACCGCCTCGGCGAGGAGTTTCTTCTCGCTTTCCAGATAGCTCAGGGAATCGGCGGTCGCTCTCTCTACGGCGGCACGATGCTCGACATCTTCGAGGGAGCGCTCGTGTCACTCGAACGGCACGGCGATCGAGTCTACCTGATCCGTCAGCCCCACCGCTTCACCGGAGGCAGCGACCCCGCGGTCGAACGGGCGGTAGAGCTCACTTTCAGCCCTTCGGTGGTTCAATCGGCGAAGATCGAGTCTTTTCGGCCGGATTCGGCGCTGGTCATCGACATCAACGGCTGGCTCATCTCCGACCTGTCGAACATCAGCCGCCGGGTGAAGTCCGCGGTGTCGGAGACGCGCGGTCAGCCCGGCGCCGCCTCACTCGATAAGGAGCTCAGCTACCTGGAAGGAATCAAGGCGTTCCCAAAAAACGTGAACGCGGTGGCCAGACTGACTTTCAAGCCAGGCAAGCCGATCTCGATCAGCTCCGTGCCTGACGACCGCTTCATATCGGTCGCGGTGCACTACACGATGGCGGAGCTACCGGCAAAAGCGATGGCTCCGCGCATGGCGGACGATCGCGTCGGCAACTTCCTCACTGTACACAAAGACTTCTCTCAGTACGAGAAGACGTTCTTCAAGCGGCTGGTCAACAAGTGGCGCTTGGAGCCGGCACGAGGTGAGCAGCCGGACGGGTCCGGCCTCGTCGAGCCCGCGCAGCCGATCGTGTTTTACATCGACCGGACCGTGCCTGCGGAGTACAGACCGTTCATGGTGGCTGGAGTAGAGGAGTGGAATCGCGCTTTCGAGGCCGCCGGCTTCAAGAACGCGATCCGTGCCGAGCCTCTGCCGGACGGAGCCGATGCCGAAGATGTCCGGTACGCCACGCTTCGCTGGAACGTCTCGGATCAACCCGGCTACGGGGCGATCGGCCCATCGATGGTCGACCCCCGTTCGGGGGAGATCTTGGATGCGGACATCCTCTTCGAAGCGAACATGATCCTGGGTTGGAAGCGCGCCTGGCGCACGCTCGTGACGCCGACGGCCGCAGTCGAGGAGATGCTGGACGCATCGCCAGAGGAGATCGCGGCGATGAGCGCCGGTGGTGAGATGGCCACGCTGGGGACGGAGCTCTCCGCTCAGGGTTCGCTTCTCAGGGCCGCTCTTGCGGCGCGGGGCGAGCTCGATCCGAACGCCCCCGTCCCGATGGACTACGTGGGAGAGGCGCTGAAGTGGGTCACGATGCACGAGGTCGGTCACTCGCTCGGCCTGCGGCACAACTTCAGATCGTCGTACGACACGCCGCTGGACCGTCTGCACGATCGCGATTGGGCTGAGGAGCGCGGGCTTACGGGTTCGGTGATGGAATACCCCACGATCAACCTTGCCCCGAACGGAGAACCGAACGGGTACTTCTATACACCGACCGTCGGGACGTACGACCGGTGGGCGATCGCGTACGCCTACACCACAGATCCAGCCCGCGCTGACCGGCTTGCCCGCGAGGCAGCCGCGGATGGCCACCAGTACGGGACGGACGAAGATGCACGTGGCTCGGGGGCGCTCGACCCGACTACGAACGTGTACGATCTCTCCGGTGATCCCCTCGACTGGGCCATCGGCCGGGCTGACTTGGTTCGCTCCCTGTGGCCGGAACTCCCGCAGGCCGTGCTCGCGGACAACTCGCCCTATTACGACCTGAGGGATGCGTTCCGCACGACGTTGGTCCAGTACGTGAGAGCCGTGGCCGTCGGCGTGAAGTACCTGGGCGGGCAGTACCTGTACCGCGACCACGTCGGCGACCCGGACGGGCGTAGACCGTTCATGAATGTCCCGAAGGAGAGGCAGCAGAAAGCTCTCCGATTCATGACCGAGTACGGCTTCGGCGAAGCTGCGTTTGGCGTTCCGCGGGAGCTGCTCGAGGAGATGGGCGCGAACCGCTGGAGTCATTGGGGAAACGAAAACACGATCGACGGCCGCATCGACTACCCGCTTCTCGAAGAGGTACTGTCCTTCCAGCGCACGCTGCTGAACCAACTGACCCTATCGGCCCGGTTGGCGAGGATCCTGGACGCCGAACTGAAGTACGGGTCGCAGAACGTGGTCACGATCCCCGAGCTCATGAGCGGCATCACCGAGTCCGTGTGGAGAGAAGTGTGGAGCGGCGGGGCGCGCGACATCTCGGCTGGCCGCCGCGACCTTCAGCGGGCGTACATCCACCGCTTCAGCGAGCTTCTGGTGCGGCCGCCGGCCGGACTGCCCGCCGACGCACGTTCGGTCGCCCGCCACCAGCTGACGGAGGTTCAGCAGCGAATCTCCGCTCAGCTCCGCAGCCCTGAGAGCCTCGATTCGTACACGGTCGCTCATCTGGAAGAGGCGAGCGCACGAATCCAGCAGGCACTCGACGCGAGCCTGCAGGCGCAGCTCTCGGGCTAGACGGCTAGCACGAGGCCTTAGCGCAACGTTTGCAGAGAGCCGACACGACAGCGGGGCGGACCTCGGATCCGCCCCGCTGCCACCTCTCCCCGGCCAAGTCGCCAAGCCCGCCGTTCAGATCTCGCAACAGGTTGCCTGATTGACAGTTATGCCACTCTGAACGGCTCTCCGGGTGCGATCCTGGCGAACCAGCCGATCGAAGTCTCAGGGGGCTTGATTCTTGCTTTCGATTCTGCTTGCTTTGCGCGCTTTCCTATCGAATTGCCATGGGGGATCGGATGTTCGGCATTACTCACCGTTTGGTGCAGGTATCGGTCGCGTCAATCGCCATGATCGCGCTCTCTGGGTGCAGCGGCAGCACCCAGCCGGAAAGCGGTCAACTGGACGTCGTTCTCGGAGCGGGAAGCGGCGTTAGCGGAAGCCTGGTCGCGGTCGACGGCGCTGCCGCATCGAATCAAGCAGGAGTTCCGCTCGACGTCGTCGAGAGCATCGAGGTAACCGTAACGTCCATCCAGGTTCACCGAGTCGGGTCCGACGACGACGGTGAGGGTGAGGGCGAAGGCGAGGGTGAGGGCGACGACGATGATGGGGGCGAGAGCCCGTGGGTCGCGGTCACGCTCGCCGATGGCGGGACGACGGTGAATCTGGTCGGCATGTCGCCGCAGACGGTCGCGAGCGGCGACGTTCCAGCCGGCACATACAATCAGATCCGCCTGTTCATCTCATTCGCTACGATCGTCTTCTCCGAGGCCGTGACGGTGGGCGGAACGACGTATGACGCCGGCACGGTCTACGATCTCGTCATACCCAGCAGCCAGAATTCCGGGATCAAAGTAAAGACAGGCCATTTCGACATCGCGGGAGGCGACACCGAGACGGTCGGACTGGTGGTAGATCTTGCGGAATCCGTCAAGAACGTGACCGCGAACCAGAACCGAGTGAAGATGACCCCCGTGATCAACGGTGCCATCGGAGTGCCCGCAGGACCCTAGGGTTCATCCCGAGACGACCCACCCTCTGGTGGGTGACCCGCCTCGTGCTCGTCGTGTCCGGGGTGCTCCGAGTACCCACGCAGGTGGCCGTAGCGCGAGATCTGCGCAAGGGTTAGCAGTTTTGCGGTGTCGAGGTGCGCAACCAGATGTGTGGCGCGGAGGCGGCCTCGCGCATCGCCGATCTCGATCGACAGACCCTCCACCTGCGCGGCGTCAGGCAGCTCGTCCCTGAAGGCACGGTCCAACCGCTGCTCGAGCTCGACGACGACAGCGCCCAGCTCGACCGCTTCGCCATGCATCCGATCGTACACTGCCTTGATCTCCTTAAGCTGCTGTTCGTCGAGATCCAGATCAGCGCCCAGCTCGAGCACGTGACGAGGCCCGGGCACACCGTTCAGCTCGGCCGCCTTGGCGAACCCGAGGCCTGCTCCCTCGAGCAAGCCCGCGACTTGTTCCGAGCTGAGGGCCTTGATGTCTCTGTCCGTTTCGTCCACGTAGGGCGAGATCTGTTCCTGTCCAATCGCGGCAGGGGGGACCCCACCGAGGAGAGCCATCGCACCGAGCCATGGAACTGCATCACGTAGCCTGAGCATCCTCTCACTCCTCATCACGCTTTCCGAGACGCTGGCGACCGCCCTGGTGCAGTGGCGTGAGGCCTCGGGCTCCAACCAACCTGTGGCACGTAGTGCCACCCGGACAGGCTGGACAATCGGCCGGCGCCCCAATAAAATCCCGATCGCTTCCAGTGCCGATTGGCGGCGCGGGGAGCCGCAGTTATCTGAAAGCGATATGCTCGACGCGCCGGGACCCGGTCACTCCCCGACTCTTTGAGCCGATCGCGCCGCGTCGGGCGCTCAACGTGCTTCCGGCGCGGCTTTTTTTGCGCCCAAGCCGACCCGCTCCATCATTTGGGGGATGGATACAGCGTGATCGACGTTGACAACGTCACCAAGCGATTTGGCCGGATTACGGCGGTCGACGAGCTCTCCTTCCAGGTAGATCGTGGAGAGGTCGTCGGCTTTCTCGGCCCGAACGGCGCCGGTAAAACGACGACGATGCGCCTCCTCACGGGAACGCTCGAGCCGGACGACGGCCTCATTACCTTCGACGATCAGCCGATCGCCGAGGGGCTTCGTGAGGCGAAACGGAGGGTCGGCTATCTGCCCGAGGCCAACCCCCTCTACGATGAAATGCTCGTTTGCGACTACCTGGAATTCGCGGCGGAGCTGAGAGGGCTCGGCGGTCGGGATGCACAAAGCGCGGTGGGAGACGCGGCCTCGGAGACCAACGTTGGCGACGTTTTCTTCCGTCCTGTTGGCGAGCTCTCCAAGGGCTTCCGCCAGCGTGTCGGCCTGGCCGCCGCGATCCTGCATCGCCCCGAGATCTTGATCCTGGACGAGCCGACCGAGGGTCTGGACCCGAACCAGCGGGTGGAGATCCGGCGGTTGGTGAGCGAGCTGGGCCGGGAGCGGACGGTGATCCTGAGCACGCACGTGATGCAGGAGGCGGAAGCGACCTGTAGCCGGTTGCTCATCGTATCACGTGGCCGGCTCGTGGCGGATGGGAGCGTCGCCGACCTGCTCTCCGGCCACCGAGGCGGAGCACGCTATGTCGTCGAAGCCGAGGGAGATGGGATCGCTGACGCGCTCGACCGGCTTCCGGGGATCCGTACGGTCTCCGTCGAAGAGGCGAGCGGCCGTACCCTGGTGCGACTGAGCACCTCTGCAGCCGAAGACCCGCGGCCGCTCGTGTTTCGGTTGGCGAAAGAAAAGGACTGGACGCTGTGGGAGCTCCACCAGGAGCGTGCGAGCCTGGAGCAGCTTTTTCGGGAGCTCACGGCGGACGACATGGCCAAATCGGGACCGGAGGACGATCTGCCCGTGTTCGACCTCGATCCCGAGCCTCTACCTGTCGAGGACGAGGACACGCACGAGCGATGAAACGCTTCCGGACCGTGGCCCGCAACGAGCTCCGCTCGTTCGTCGATCACCCCACCGCCTATATCCTGGCGATCGCCTTCCTCGCTCTGGCCCTCTTTCTCGCGCTGAGGCAGGCCTTGGCGGGCGGGATCGCCTCGATGCGGCCTTTGTTTGATCTGCTCCCGTGGCTTCTCGCCATCTACGTACCGGCCGTCACGATGAGGAGTATCGCCGAGGAACGACGCGGACACACGCTGGAATGGCTCATGGGCCATCCGGTGAGCGAATCCGACGTCGTGATCGGCAAGTTCATGGGCAATTGGTTGTTCGTTCTGGCCGTGTTGGCCGGAACGCTTCCGACGGCGCTTGCGATCCTCGCGCTTTCGGACGCCGACCCTGGCATCATGGCCGCCCAATACGCTGGAGCAGCGCTGTTGGCGGCCGAGTTCGTCGCGATCGGTCTCGCCGCGTCGGCGGCCACTCGCAACCAGATCACCGCCTTTGTCCTAGCGACGGCGACCAGTCTGACGCTGGTTCTTCTCGGCACCGGCTTGGTTCAGATCGGCTTGTCGCCGCTGATCGGCGGAGCCGCCGCCAGGCTGTCGGTACTCGGCCACTTCGAGAGTGTGGCGCGAGGAGTGATCGACCTGCGCGATGTCCTGTATTTCGTCTCGTCGGCCACGTTCTTCCTCATCCTCGCGGTAGCTCTAGTGAGCAAAGATCGGCTGAGCACCGAGCGAGGAGCCTTCCGGAGGCTGCGGATAGGCGTCATAGCGGTAGGAGCCGTCGTCGTCCTCCTCAACCTGCTCGGCGGCTACGTGCGCGGGCGCCTCGATCTGACGCGTCAGAACCTCTACACGCTCGCCGATGGGACACGCCAGATCCTGGGCGAGCTGGAGGATGTAGTAACGATCAAGCTCGTCTCATCGCGAGAGCTCCCACCCGAGGTGCAGCTCATTTTGCGCGACGTCCGCGACCTGATGGCAGACTTCGATCGGGCTGGCGAGGGCCTGGTGGTCGTTCAGGAGATCGATCCCGGCCAGAGCGAGGAATCGGCCGCGGAGGCGTCGGCGCTCGGAATCACGCCGATAGAGTTCAACGTCCTGCGCGACGACGAGTTCCAGGTGAAGCGGGGTTGGTTCGGCATGGCGATCATGTACGCCGACGACCGTGAGGTGATCTCGCCGATCGACAGGACCGACGACCTGGAGTACAGGCTGGCTTCGTCGATCGCGTCCATGACTCAGTCGGAAAAGCCGGCCGTTGCCTTCGTCACCGACTTCGGGGCGAGCGGGCCGTTTCAGATGTCGGCGTTCCGGGCAGCGATTTCGAGCCGCTACGACGTGCAGAGCATCGAGCTGCAGTCCGAGCCGGCGGACGACCCCGCGACCCCGGACGAGCCTGAAGCCGCGGATGAAGCGTCCGCGGAAGCGGACTCGGTGGCGGACTTGGAAGAAGCCTCTGAAGCGGACTCGGAAGAGAATCCATCGGTTCCCGTCGAGGCGCGACCGATCTCGCCGGACTCCGTTCCCGTGCTCGTGCTCGCCGGACCGACGACGCCGATCGACAGCGCGGCCGTGGAGAGGCTCGGCTCCTACCTGGCCGACGGCGGCGGGGCACTGCTCCTGCTCGAAGGGTCCCAGATCTCGCTGCAGAACCTCATGGCTCAGCCGGTCGCGACCGGCCTCGACAGCCTATTGATGCAGTTGGGGATAAGCCTGCCGGGGGGCATCGTCTACGACCTGGGGTCGAGCGAGCGAATTTCCCTCGGACAACAGGGCATGTTCAGCGTCGTCACGGCCTATCCGTTCTGGCCGATTGCGTTTCGCGCCTCGGATCATGCGCTCACCCGCGACCTGACGAACGTCACGTTCGGCTGGGCCAGCCCGATCGAGATCCGAGATTCGGCTCTGGCCGCGCCCCTGTGGACCACGACGGACGTGACGGGAGTGGCACCAGCCTTCACCTCGGTCGCCCCTCAGGCCGCACCGTCCACCACCAACCCCGACTCGCTTCGGCCGCGCCTCCTCGCTGTGGCCATCGATCCTCAGGAGGTCGAAGGCGCGAGCTCCGAGACGGCGCTTCATGGTCGCGTCGTCGTGGTAGGCGATGCTCAATTCCTGCAGGATGATTTCGTCGGAGCGAATCCGCAGAACCTCGTGTTCGCCGCCAACGCAATAGACTGGCTTGCCCAGGATGAGGCTCTCATCCGCATCCGTTCGAAGAACCGAACGCCACCGGCACTGACTTTCACATCGGAAGCGCAGCAAGCCGCGTTCAAATGGGGGAGCTTGATCGGAGTCCCGTTGCTGCTCGCCCTCTTCGGGACAATCCGAGTAACGGGACGGGTGGCGCGAGCCCGGCGGCGCTGGAAGGGCATGGCCGACGAATGAGGCACAGCCCATGAGCTCGCGCGCCCTCCGCTACCTTCTGGTCCTTCTGGCTGCGTTGGCCGTTCTATACGCGATCCTCACCCTGAGCGGCCGAGCTGACTCCAGCGACCCGGCGGGTCCGGTGGCGGTAGCGTTGGAGGATCTACGGGCCGCGGACGTGACCGGGATCGATATCCTGGGGCCGGCCGGTGAGAGCGTGGCACTGGCGCGAACGGATGAAGGCTGGACCGCCAACGGATTCGGCGCGGACTCGGCCGCTATCCAGCGTATGCTGACAGCGTCTGGCGAGGCGAAGGCCGGCGATCGAGTCTCCACGAACCCGGCCAATCACGAGCGCCTCGGCGTCACCTCGGATAGTGCATGGCACGTCACGTTCTCGCTCGTGACGGGAACTGAGACCGGAATCTTGCTCGGCAAGCCCGGACCGTCCTTCAACGCCGCCTACATCCGGCTGCCCGAACAGGACGATGTATATCTGGTGACCGGTGATCTGCGAGCCGCCGCGGCGAGGCCTCTCGACGAATGGCGCGACAAGCTCATCGCAGCGGTGGACACGACGGCCGTGGACGCCATCCATCTGGAGCGCGACAGCACTCGCTACTCGATCATCCGGACCGACTCGGCGTGGACCATGGCCGGGCTCGACCTGCCGGCCGATCCCGCTGCGATGGGCGACCTGCTCGGCGAGCTGTCCGACCTGCGCGCCACGGGCTTTTTCGACCAAGGGCTCGCCGAGTCAGCGGACGACGGCGGGCCGGTGTTGCTCCGGTTAGTGGCCGTGGGAGCCGCGGCCGACACTCTTCTCGAGCTCGAGGCGGCCGAGCGCGAGGCTGCGTACCAGGTCCGAGCCGTGGACGCCACCGCCGTCTATCAGCTCCCGGCGTGGCGTGTGGACCGTCTGATCCCGGCCCACGACCGCCTGGTGCCGAACGTAGAGCAAGATACGTCACGGCATCAACCTCCTGCAACCGGCCGCTCTTCACGTCGAACACGAACCCTCTGATGGCATCCTTGTGCGGCACGAACGGACTGGCCTCGATGCGGGCTATCGATTGACGCACGTCCTGGGTCGCGTCGTCGAACGCCTCTAGCGCAAAGGGGGGCTGCACGCCGGTCTCGCGGTAGACCTCTCGTTTCACGTCGTCGTCGCGGAAGGTCAGCATGCCACAATCCGTGTGGTGGATCAGCACGATCTCGCGAGTGCCGAGGAGGCGCTGAGAGATCAGCAGGGAGCGCAGCACATCGTCCGTCACTACGCCTCCGGCGTTTCGAATCACGTGCGCTTCGCCGAGATCCAGGCCGAGTAGGTCGTAGACGTCTAGGCGCGCGTCCATGCAGGCGAGGATCGCGACCTCCAGGGACGGGACCGTGGGCAGATCACGCTCGCTGACGGAGGTGGCGTATCGGCGGTTGTTGTCTAGAAGCTGATCGGTGGCACTCATCGTAAATCTCCATGTCGAATATCGCGGGCAGCGTGACCGAGCGCGGAAAGCGGCATACGCCGTGCTCGCACAGATGCGCCGGGGTATCGGTGCTGTCTCTCGGGTAGTGGGCGCGGACCGGTTGGACCGCGCAGGGCGGCGCTTAGTGGCCGCGCAGGGTCGCGTCGGCTCCCAGGATCATCACCCGAGAGCCCGTACAGGCGGCGTGTTGATCAAATCGCTTCTTCATACCAAAGCTTCAACCGATCGCGGCCCTGGATAGTTCCCTGCGATGCCGGGCGGTAGCGGACTTTAGAACAGACCTTCGACATGTCCTGTCGAGTCCACGCGCATCCCGGCGGCGGCCGGTCGCTTCGGCAAGCCTGGCATGGTCAGCATGCTGCCTGTCAGGGCAACGACGAAACCGGCCCCGGCCGATGGCGTCACATCGCGTACGGCGATCCGAAAGCCCTCCGGTCTGCCCAGCAAGGAAGGATCGTCACTCAGCGAGTACTGAGTCTTCGCGATGCACACCGGAAGGTCGCCGAGGCCGATAGACTCCAGTCGATCGATCGACTTTCGGGCTGCTACCTGAAGGTCTACTCCAGCAGCACCGTACACCTCGCGAGCCACCACTTCGATCTTCTCCGCGAGAGGAAGGTCGGCCGGATAGAGAGGCGTGAAGTCCGATTCGGCGTCGTCGAGCAAGGCGAGCACGGCATCCGCCAGATCGAGCATCCCTTCCCCACCGCGCGCGTGTCCCTCGGATCGAGCGACCGGGACGCCGATCTGGCCGCACGCATGCTCGACCGCAGCCAGCTCGGCCTCGGTGTCCAGGTGAAACCGGTTCAGCGCCACGATCGGAGGCACTCCAAACCGACGCACGATTTCGATGTGCTTCTCGAGGTTAGGAATGCCACGCCGGACAGCTTCGACATCCTCGCTCTCGAGGTCGGTCTTGGGTACACCTCCGTGCATCTTCAGCGACCGGATTGTGGCTACTACCACCGCAACCTCCGGCTTCAGCTCGCCCACCCGGCACTTGATATCGAAGAACTTCTCGGCACCGAGGTCGGCGCCGAAGCCTGCTTCGGTCACGACGATGTCCGCCAGCTGGATTCCGACGCGTGTCGCGATAAGGGAATTGCAGCCATGGGCGATGTTGGCAAATGGCCCACCATGAACAAAGGCAGGCGTGCCCTCCAGTGTTTGAACCAGGTTCGGGGAGAGCGCTTCGTTCAGCAGCAGCGTCATTGCGCCGCTTGCGTCGATCTGCTTGGCACGTACCGGGGCTTGGTCGTGTGTATAGCCGAGGATGATCCGGCCGAGGCGGGCTTCCAGGTCTTCGTGGTCGGCAGCGAGACAGAAGATGGCCATGACTTCCGACGCCGCAGTGATCAGAAAACCGTCCTCGCGAGGCCT
>JBDHGL010000002.1:0-75366 GCA_039589875.1 Gemmatimonadota bacterium | reverse complement strand
AGCTCCTGCAGCGCATTGCGGCTCACCTCTGCAAACCGCACCTGCACCAATACCTGGTTCGGACGCGGCACCGAGATGTGATCCAGCACCGTCACCCCGGCCCCCAGTCCCATCGCCACCGACACCGCTCGCTGCGCCATCAGCGGGTCCCCGACCTCACCCTCCAGAATCACCGTGTTGCCCACCGCTCGGGCCCGGATATCCTCGCCCGGAAACAGCGAGCGAAACTCACGCTCCAGCATCGGCGCATCCGCCGTCACACGGACCTGGTAGACCGCTCGGCCGCCCGCCCGGTCCCACAGCAGCAGCGACGTCGTCCCCGCTGCCTTCCCGTTCACCACCACCTCCCGAGCCGACACCACCACCGCATCCGCAATCTCCGGATTGCCGATCGACACCCGGTCCAGTACCGAACCGTGCATCACCACCGACGAATTGCCCACCGGAACCCTCAGCACCGTCGCAGGCTCTACCTGCTGGCCGGAGAGGGGAGCGGTCACGGCAAGCAGCTGGCTGATGGCGAGGACTGTCCCCGCCATCGCCAGCCTACCGAAACGGTTAACGCCACGCGTTCGATTCATGAGTCTGCCTCTGTAACCGAGTTGGCGGGCGGGACAAGTGCACACCGTTTCAGTCGCGTAATCCGAGTTGATCACGATTCGTACCGTTTAAAGCTCAATCGGCTGCTTTGGGGGCCCGTCAGGAGCCTTCGCCCTCGGCCGGCCGCTTGACGCCTTCCACGCTGCGCTCCGGACCGCGGTAGACCTCGATGCTCACCGATGCGGGCACCGAACGACCCGAGCGGACGACCTGCTGCTGCCTGAGCAGATTCCGGGGCCTCGCCCCAGGGGTCAGCACGGTGTCCATGTCCAGCGTGTTGCGAAGTGCGAGCTGGATCCGGCCTTTCGAGGTGGCCATCGTCAGCTTCTCCGAATCGGGCGGGTCGACGAGCAGCGTCACGACGGGAACCGAAACCGGCTCGCCGTCCGTGTCCCGCTCGATGACCTGGCCGGCCGTGAGAACCTCGACGTTCTGAAGCACGATCTGCGTGATCGGCTCGGTCATGTTCACGACGTTGTCCAGAGTGACCAGAACGTCGACCCGGGTGCCCGGGAGCGTGAAGCCCGCCACGCCGATCACCTGGTCGACCTTGACGCTCATCGCGCGCTTGCCCTCGGGAATGATGATCGGAAGGCCTCCACCGGCCTCCAAGAGGGCCAGCTTCCCGGAGAGGAGCGGCTCGTTCAGCTTGACGGGCGTCAGCAAGCCTCGGCCGACTACCTCGGCTGGAGTGCTGCTATAGCCCTCCGGAAGCATCGTCGACGGCCACTCTGCCAACCGGATATCCTCGGCGGTCAGCATGTATCCCACGTCCATGTCGCGTGCGGCGACAACGACGTGGGCCGTCGGAGCTTCCGTGGCCTGGATCACGACCGGGCCGCGGTCACGGACGACCGTGAACGCCAGATATGCGGCCAGGCCAGCGGCGACTAGCGCCATCAGGAATACCATTCCAACTCGAGTACGCATGATCGGCCTCTTTTTCCTATTCGTTTCGCATGATCGAGGTCGTCGAGAGCGTGACCGTGCTGTACGCGGTGCCGTTGCAACCGGCCACCGAACACATGAGGTCTATGAGCCCTCCCAAAAGGACGAACTGGTGCGGATAATCGATCTGCACCGTGTCCGCCGTACCGGTAACGCTGCTTATCGCCAACGACAGATTGGCCTGGGTCGTATCGAGGCCCGAGCCGTTCAGGTAGCTGTGGATAGTCGTCTCCACTGTCGTTTGGCTGCTCGAGGGAAGCACGGCTTCGCGAGCTCCCTCCCGGGCGCCGTTCGTAATCAGGCTGTACTTCCGCCAAGCGTTCCCGAATTCAACGATCCCGAAGAAGAGTACCAGAAAGAACGGAAGCACGAGCGCGAACTCGACCAGCGACTGCCCGCCTTCCCGGCGGCCAGTAACGCGGCGTCGCAACCGCCGCCCAGATCTCCAGGCAGTTCCTCGCTTATTGGTCATTTTCTCTTTGACTTCCATACCGCTTCTCCCGGCCATCACCCGGCAATCATGCCCATAAAGGACCAGCCGGGTATCGTCGTGTAGACGAACCATGCCGTCAGTGCTCCGACCGCGATCGCCACTCCGTACGGAACCGTGATGACCGCCGGCGAGTGAATCGTCAGCGGCACATCAGCGTCCTTCTTCCATCCGGAGAAGTTTCTCCGACCGAACGTGCTGAACAGCGTGTGAAAGTTGGCAAAGGTCTGATGCAAGGCCCGCTTCCGAATGATCGAACCGATCGCCATCACGGCGCCGAACAAGGCCATCACCAGCAGTGCGAAAAAGAGACGGCCGGGTCCAAGAAAGGCCCCGATCGCCGCCAAGAACTTCAGGTCGCCGCCTCCGAGGCCTCCTACGAGGAAGAACGGCAGGGCCAGCATGCCGGCCAGCAGCGCACCGGCGAGGCCGGCTCCGATCTCACCGAACCCGCCCGGCGCACGTAGCAAAAGGGCCACGACCAGGGCACCCATCGTGAGAACGTTGGGTATCCTGCGCTCACGCAGGTCGAACCAGGCGGCGGCCACGCATGCGAACGCCAGTGCCACGGTTGTCAGTAAGGTCGGCATGTCTTCCAAAGGCCTCTATTCAGCGAACCGTTGTTTCAGTTGTCTCTGAATGCGCGCGGCGGAGAGCGACGCGGTTTCGAGCGCTCTCCACCACCATTTCTTTGTCGTGCTTGCAGCAAAATTGTGGGGCCCGGAATGCCGGGCCCCACCCTTCGGGACCAGAGCTGCCCTTAGCTACCGAAGCCCGAAGTCTGAACGTCCAGCTCACCGCCGGCCGCGCTAAAGGCTTCGTTAATGTTCGTAGCGAGAATCGTCATCCCGGCGGTAACCGCCAGCGCGATCAGCGCGACGAGAAGCACGTACTCGGTGGTGTCCTGCCCGGACTCATCCGTCCAGAGAGTCTTGAAGAACGACTGCATTGCTTCCTCCTCGGCCCATTGGCCATTGGATTGGTGTCGAGCTATCAGAGAGGCCGCTGGGCCGAGACCCGCTTTCCTCGTCCATAGCTCTGCTACGTCAACCAGCCAACGAGCGAGCTCCGCAGCGAGCAGAGACCCAACCAGCGGCTGGCGGCCCCCCTCATTGCGGCATCCGTGCCATGCGCCTGCCGATCCATCCGTCGACGGCGGAGCACAACCCCTATATTCCTAAGTGTTAACGGCTTACGGAATTCTCTCTTGACTCCTTTGCTGCCTCTCGAACCCCACGGGACCGCGCTCGCGACAGCCTGCCTGGTGTCGGCTGTTGTTCCTCAACAACGGTGATGCTCCGCCCTGTGGAGCGACGGCCACACTACCACAACCGTAGCGGGAAGTGGCAGGACAACCGTACGTCGACAATTATCTAACTGACTGTAACACTGTATGATACGGGATCGGCTTGTCGCATTGAAAAAAAGCCGGATCCGGGACGCGCGGACGACGGTCTCGACACATGTTGCACCGAAACGGCGATCCAGCGTGTGTCCCGACGACTTGTCGTCCTCCGCGACAAGGCCGTTGCAGGGTGGAGACAGAGGGGCTCGAAAGGTAGGAATAGAGGGGTTTACGTGGCAAGTAGGACACACCAAACGCAGGCTGCCTGCGCGAAAAGCAAGCTGTTTACGCGAAAAGCGGCTGTCTGGGCCTCAAAGGCGTGCCGCTCGTCGCCAGCAGCCTATCTGCGGCGTCCTACCTCGGAAAACAGAGCCCGTCGCCGTTGACGGGAACGTTCGGCGGATCCGTGGCGGCCAGCAACTCGGCACCCGGCCAGCCTTCCCGTGCGAAGACTCCCACGAGCGTGTCCTGGTACGCCAGGTTCCAGCCTGGCTTGAGCCGCAGAAGGTTGTAGGTGGGTGTCCTTCGCGGCACCAGCGCCAGATCGGTCGGGTGGTCGTCGAGGATCGCGTCCCAGTCGCCCGTACCGCCCTGGAAGCGCAGCGCCTCGCTGTAGATACTGTCCGAGTACACGGTTTCCCGCCGGCCGTCCATGGAGACCGGAAACCGGCCGCTGAGGTGCCAGATGGCGTACTCACCGTAGTTGAAGTGGATGGCCAGGTTACCCTCGGCGCCACTGGCCTTCAGCAGGCCTATAGCGCGACTCGGGAACCCGATGGACGGGCCGGGCCTGATCGGTATGCAGCGGAACGCGGGCACCGAGCTCCCCACGAACATGAGCGCGGCAAAAAGACTGGCCCCGACGAGCGCGGGCTGAATCAGTGACCGTCTCGGCTCCGGTTTGGCGGCTTCGTCGGACTCGCCGTCATGCGCACCCATCGGTCCACCATCCGCGTCCGACTGCTCTTCCCCTTCCCCTGACACTTCCGGTTGCGAGCGCCCGGCCCAGGCCAGTGCGATGGGCTCGGCCAGGAAGACCCCGAACGTCAGGGCGAACAACGATAGATGGCGTATCGCCATCAGCGGAAGCAAAGCCGTCGCCGCGACTGTCAGCCATAAGACGGGCCGGGCCCGCACCTGGTCGCGAACGAGCAGCATGACCGCCACCAAAGACAGGTAGAGCACCCCAGGCACGGTCGTGATGCCCACGGGATGCCACTCGGATATGTCGGGTCGCGGCACCGTCGCGGTCGTGAACAGGAAATAGGGGAGCTTCCAAAGGTACGGATTCAGCAGCAGCGCGATGAAGCTGGCCCCAAGCACGCCGGCCAGCAGGGCCCGAGACGCGCCGCTCTTTCCGACCAGATCCGGCTTCCACATCGAAAGCACGACTCGTATCCCGGCCCAAAGGACCAGAATTCCGATCCCGGCCAGCACTCCACCGTGGAAGTTGATCCAGAGAGCGAAGATCGGCGGCAGAGCCCACAGCCAACGAGGCTGCCCTCGCTGCGCCCGTTCGATGACCAGGAGAGTCATCAGGAAAAAGAGGAGTGTGAAGAGGTGAGGGCGCAGAGTACCGATCGCCGTCAACATGGCAAAAACGGTCAGAATGAGTACGATAGCTGCTCGGACGGTCGGCAGTCCGCGGCGGATCAGGTGGCGGAAGAGGAGCCCCACCAAAGACATTGCGACCACGGCTTTGAGCAGCATGAGGCCGAACGTTCCAGCGGTGCGGTAGCTCAGACCGAAGGCCAGCTCCGAAAGGAGCTCGTGGTTGATCCACGGATGCCCATAGCTGACGTACGAATACGGATCCGTCTCCGGCAGCGTGCTGGTTCGGAGAAGATCCAAACCGAAGAGCACGTGACCCCACAGGTCGGGGTCGGCGGCTGTCCTGATCACCAGGAGTAGGGAGGCGGAAAGCGCTAGCGCTGCGACCGCGATGTTCCAAAGCCGCTTTTGGCGCTCGGATCCGTCCGACGAAGTACTATGTTTGTTGTTCATGAGGAACCGGTGAATCGGCAAGTCCTGGGCCAAGAAAAGCAAGCGGAGGGTGAGGAATCGAACGTGTCCTCGTTGTCCGCGCTCGCGATGCTACGCCTGCTGCTCCAGGAGACGCAGCGGGCGGATGGGGGCTGGTCCGCGCGTCCAGACGGACCGAGCGACACGGAATCCACCGCTCTCTCCCTGCTAGCCCTCTCGCTTGCCAATGGCGGCGGCCCGGAAGGCTCGGCGACCCGGGCCAGAGAATGGCTTCGCATCCTACAGCGCTCCGATGGATCGTGGCCCCATTCCGATCAAGTGCCCCTCAGCCACTGGATGACCAGCCTAGCTGTTCTAGCCCTCCGCCGCTCGGAAGAGGACCGGGGCCGGGTCGAGTCCGGGGCTCGCTGGCTCTTGCAGCAGGAAGGCCGCGGACACAGCTGGCTCACCCGACTGATGTTCCGCTTTTTCCCGGAGCGCAAGCCCGTCGAGCTGGACTGGGACCTCACCGGATGGCCCTGGCTTCCGGACACTTTCAGCTGGGTCGAGCCGACCTCGTACGCCCTGATCGCCCTCAAATCGCTACGCCCTGAGCTGTCGAGCCGGCGCTCTCGAGCCCGTATCGATGAGGCCGAGCGCATGATCTTCGATCGCACCTGCGAAGAGGGCGGCTGGAACTATGGAAACTCGCTGGTTCTCGGCGAGCACCTTTGGCCCTACCCGGACACGACCGCGCTCGGCCTGATCGCCCTGCAGGATGTGCCCAGGAACGAACTGATCGAGCGAAGCCTTGCCGCCTTGAGGCGAATGCTCGACGAGAACGACTCCGTGCTCGTGCAAGCGCTCGGCGTGCTCGCTTTTCAGCTGTTCGATGAAGACGTCTCGGATCGACGCACCGCTCTGGCCCAGCGCGTCGCGACGGCTCCGCCGCCGGTCCAGACCCGAGCCATTGCGTTCGCGGCACTGGCGCTGGATGAGGCTGCTCGACCTCTGGAGGTGCCTCGTGAGGCTTGATCGGCGCGACTTCCTGAAGGTCAGCGCTGCCGCGGCGGCGGCGGTATCCGTTCCCGGATGCCGCAGGGATGAGGACCGTCCACGCTGGAGCGCCGAAGCGATCCGGAAACCGGAGTCGTCTCGAGTGGCGATCCTGCCGGCCGCCAGCTACGAGGATGATCTGCGCAGCATCGTGACGTCTGGACTGCGGCTCTTTCCCCTGGACGTCAGCGGCAAGCGAGTCGTGCTCAAGCCGAACCTGGTGGAGTTCGATCCGCAGGGCGTCATCAACACGAATCCGGTGCTGATCGGAGCCGCGGTGGAGGCGCTGCGAGGTCTCGGGGCACGTGAGGTGGTTGTGGCAGAGGGTCCGGGCCACCGTCGGGACAACGAGTACCTGCACCGCGCCTCGGGGCTCGAGGACGTGCTCCGCGAGACGGGAGCACCGTACGTCGACCTCAACTCCGACTCGCTTCGACGCGTCGAGCTGCTAAGCGAGTACACCGGGCTCGACGCGCTCTACCTGCCGGAGACGGTTCTGGACGCCGACCTGCTCATCTCCATGCCGAAGCTCAAGACGCATCATTGGGCGGGCGTTACGCTGTCCATGAAGAACATGTTCGGTGTCGTGCCCGGTACGGTCTATGGCTGGCCGAAGAACCTGCTTCACTGGGTGGGGATCAACTCGAGCATCCTCGATATCAACGCCGCGCTCGAGGTGCCGCGCTTCAACCTGGTGGACGGAATCGTCGGTATGGAAGGAAACGGCCCGATCCAAGGGGAAGCCAAGCACGTGGGCGTCCTGGTGCTCGGCGCCGATCCGGTAGCCGTGGACGCCACCTGTGCTCGCCTGATGAGCATCGATCCGGCCAGAGTGTCCTACATCGGAGAGGCCGGGATCTTCCTCGGAAACGTGGAACTCGAGCGCATCCGGCAGGTGGGCGAGGATCTCGAGACCTACCTCCAGGACTTCCGCGTGCTCGAGTCCTTCGAATCGCTCAAGCTGGCCCCACGCTCCTCAGCCGGCTGACGGGCGCCCGGCCATCCGTCTCGAGACTATAGCGATTCCGGCAGTACGGGCGGATACCAATCCCCGTGTAGCCGCACATCCGAATAGAAGCCGAGCTGCGCCCGACGCCATGCATGAAGCCGCGCGGCGAGCGATCCAACGATATCTTCCCGCTCGGCGCTGATATCACGAATCTCTCCCGGGTCTTCGTTCAGATCGTACAGCAGGTAGCGTCGGCGGGTGGCATCGTAGATCAGCTTGTACCGCGCGTCCACGATCGCGTATTGGTGAGCCGCAGCCTGGGCGAGCAGATAGGCAAACCGCTGCTCGCCAGTCGACTCCGTAAAAAGGTTGCGGCCCTGGAAGGCGGGGTGCGGAGGAACTCCTATCAGGTGGAGCAACGAGGGCGGTACATCGACGTGTTGTGAGAGTCTGACATCGACGCCCGGCTCTAGCCCGGGCGAGCGAATCACCAATGGAACCCGCATCACCTCATCATACAGCGCGTTCGCGTGCCCGGCGAAACCATGCTCGAAGAAAGCCTGCCCTGTATCGCCGGTGACGACGAAGATCGTGTTCTCCCAGCGCCCTGTCTCCTGCAGATGCGCGACCAAACGGGCGATCTGTGCGTCGACGTAGGCGAGGCTGTTGGCGTACAGGTCCTTCACAGCAGCGACAGAATCGGGAGGAAAGTAGGCGAACTGCAAGGGAAAGGAGACGCGGCCGGTGCCGTACTTGACGGGGAAATCGGCCGGAATCTCGTACGGCACGTGACTGCTCTGCAGGTTTACGTAGGCGAAGAACGGTTGGTCGCCCAGGCCGTCGATCCACTCGATCGCCTCGCCCACCGTGAACCGGTCATCGATCTTGCCCGCTCGCTTCGAGCCCTTAACCCACCGGTAGAAGAACTGGTCGTTCCGTGGAACATACGTCGGACCGTCGTAGGTATCCGCGTGAAGAAGGCGATCGATGTTCCCTGTGTCCAGGTAGTTGATCATCCCGCTCCAACTCTCGTTCTGCGACGAGAACACGCCCGTCCGATAGCCCAGTCCCTTGAGAACATCGTACACGAGAACACGGGGGTATGTCGGGTTCTTCGGATACATATGGTAGCGTGGCGACCGAAGGGGGTAATGAGACGAGAAGATCGCCAGGTCAGCGTAATCGGAATGGCTCGACTGCGTATAGTTTCGCGTGAAGACGCGCGAGAAGCGGGCGATGGAATCGACAACGCCCATCACCTCCCTCTCACCACCGGTGGCCTGCAGCTGATCGTTTCTGAGCGACTCGACCACGACGACCACGATGTTGCGTCTATAGGCTGGCTCGACGCCGTTCAGATACTCCTCCATGGCGACGGCAGGCCGCTGCTCGAGCGGAACGATTTGCGCGCTCCATACCGGGTCGGACCGAAACGAGATCTGCGTGGCCAAATCCTGGCCCAGACTGGTGAGCGGCCCGGTCTGGCCGAAGCCACCCTTATACATCTGCGTGACCGTGTAGCGACTCCCGGCCCCGGCGAGAACCGCGCAGCCGGCCACGGCAAAGAGCGCCGATACCGAGGCGATCCGTGCCGTCTTCGGACTCGCCTTCATCGCCAGTCGCGGCAGGGCCACCGTCACGCCTGCCGCCAGAGCGAAGGCCAGGACGGGGAGCGCGATCAGCAACACCGGATCCATTTGGGCAGCGTGTTGGATCATCTGTACGGCGTTCGCCCCGAACAGGAGCACCGTGACCGAGTCGAGGAATCGGCCCGTCGAGTGCAGGGCGGCCCAGCTTGCCAGATACGTGAGCAGGAAGGCCCAGCCGAAGCCAAGTACGATCCCGCCTGCGAGACGTTGCCAAACCGGTTTCCAGTCGCCGTAGTGGACCGTGTACCACGAGAGACCTAGCGCCAGGATCATGCAGAGAACGGCCAGTAGGACGAGCTCGATACCGGCCAGCCCGAGTCGTGAAGCCAATGGGAGCAGGGAATCGTGCCAAGCAGAGCGCGGCACGGCCACGTAGAGGGCCAGGGAGAGTACTCCCATGCCGGCCCAGAGGGCTGCGTTCTGGATCTTGAATACGTGGTCGCGAGCTTCAGACATCAGGCCATCAGGGATAGCAGGGATCGTGCCCTCGGTATGTCCGCTTCACCCGGCTGGGCATGCGCCGGAAACGCAGCGCGAAACGCCATGCCCGAGCATCCGACGCGGTGAATGGCGTATATCGTGCAATGCCGGCGGCGGCGGCGCAGCGCGTTTAGTGTAAGCCAGGGAAGACCGAGAATCCAAGCAACTCGTAACTTCGAGAGCTCATGGAGCAGACAGCCGTAGGTCGGCGCGAAGGGCCGGGCGAAGGTACGCTCGAGCAACTGCTGGCGAGCATCCGGGAGCACCGGGCTCTGGCCGTCGTCGTCGCGGTCTACGTGGCCGTCTGCTATCTGCTGCGATTGACGTTTGGACACGAAGTCCTACAACCCATCGAGCGCAGCACGGCCGCCATCTGGTGGACATATCTGCTGATCGCCCTGGCGTTTCCGATCGCCTACCATTTAGTCCGCTTCAATGCGGCATACTTCAAGAACGTTCGGACGGTCCCGGCCGATCGGCGAACCAGCCTGGCGGAGAGCTGGGAGGCTTATCGCAGCGACCATTTCTCTGCCTTCCGGTTCGGAGGGGTGGTAGTCGCGTGCACCTTGCTGGCCATCGTCATGAGCACTTTTATGGCGTACAAGCGCGCGATCCCCCTGTTCAACCCCTTCTCGTGGGACCCGGCCTTCATGCAGCTGGACCGGGCGCTGCACTTCGGACGCGATCCGTGGCTCTGGCTGCAGCCACTGTTCGGCAACGTCACGGCCACCTGGGCGATCGACAAGATCTATATCCTTTGGCTCCGCTCGATCCCGCTGGTTCTCGCCTGGCAGTTCTGGAGCGCGAACCGTGCGCTACGCAAGCAGTTTCTGCTCTCCTTCGCAATCTCGTCGATCGTCGTGGGAACCGTGCTCGCGATCATGTTGTCATCCGCCGGCCCGTGCTTCTACGGGCAGGTGGTCGGCCTGCCCGATCCGTTCGCGCCCCTCCTGGCCTTCCTCGCGGAGGTGAACCAATCCGTTCCCGTGGCGGCACTCCACGTACAGGAGCTCCTCTGGGACGGCTATCAGGGAGACCACCGGTTCTACGGAATCTCGGCCATGCCCAGCATGCACGTCGCGTTGCCTACGCTTTACGTCCTGGTGGGTTTTCGAACCAAGCGATGGCTTGGCTGGGCGTTTCTGGCCTACCTGGTCGCGATCCTGATCGGATCGGTTCATCTGGCCTGGCACTACGCGATCGACGGCTATGTCAGCGTTCTGATCGTCCTCGCCGTCTGGGCGGTCGTCGGGCGGCTGATCCGCCGCGCCGAAGGCCGGCAGACCGTCTAGCGTTCCGCGATCGCCGCCATAACCTCCAGCGAGATTCGCTTGACTCGGTAGATCGGCGCTCGAAAGGCCCTGACGTCGTTGGGGATCGGTTCGGCGCTGATGCGATCGGGGTTGTAGTACTCCCAGACGATCTGCTTCTCGCGCGTCACCTCGAAGACGCGGCCGCGATCTGATTCCGTGACGAGTACGTTCCCGTTGGGGAGCTGCTGCACGCCACCCCGAATCCGGGTGTAGAAGTCGCCACCCGGTCCTTCCGAGTACTCCCACACGATCTGCGAGGTGGCGGTGTCGACTTCGACGACGCGTGAGTAGCCGCGGTGCATGCCGTTATCGAAGATCAGCAAGTGGCCATTGGCCAACATCGTCGGCTCATGAGGTCGGTCCAGCTCACCGGGCCCCCACTCCCAGACAACGGACTCGCTCTCGAGGTCCACGATCGCGACCAGATCCAGATTCCGCACTCCGACCAGCAGGCGACCGTCGGCCAACATCTCGATCGCATTCGTATGGAACACATCCAGAGCGGTCTCCGGCTCCGGCACGGCGAGCGGGGTTTCCTTCAGGATCAGCTCGATCTCCGCGATCGTCTCATCCGAGAGACGTTCTCCGAACAGCCGCGAGACCGGGATTCGTCGAACGCGCTCCCCTTCCGACGAGAGAAGCTCGATGTAGTCATCCAGTATGCGCAGACGATGCCCTCGGACGGTGAGTTCGGCGGGTCCCCTGGTGAGGACGAGGACGCCTTCGGGAAGCAAGGCGATGTCGTGGTGTGCGCCGATTTCCCGCTTCCACAGCAGATTGGAGTGCCAATCGAGCTTGGACAGCGCCACGTCCTTTTCGATGGCGTAGAGCGAGCCGTCGGAATCGAGCTCGATATGGTGCCAACCGTCCCTCGAGCTTCCGCGCCAAGCGTGTACCTCGGAGCCGTCGAGGTCCATGAACACGGCCCGCGCCCGAGGCCGTGAGTTGAAGAAATTGACGCCCGAGGCCGTGAGCTCCGGCTGATGAGCGGTCACCCCATCCAGATAGCGCGCCGACTCACTTACTCCCAACCAGTTCAGATAGGGAATACTCTCGAGGCGCTGCATGGCGGCCTCTTCCGAGGCGGCCGGCTCCACCCGACAAGCGCTTGTGGCCGCGACAAGAGCAAACAACGACAGGATCGCTGCCGAGCGACCGGCAGACGTGATCAAAGGGCGCACGAAGGCTTTCATCTCCATCCCTCGACATCAGGTTCAAGCTCGTGGAGACGTTGGCCTGGAGGTCACTGCTCGAGGACAGCAAACCAGAACGCTCCAACTCCGTACTGCTCGGCGTTCGTGGCGAGGCGCTTTCTGCACCCGGCGGTGGGCCACTGCGCAGGTACCGAGGACAACGCAAAGGGTAGGCCACGCGCAAGCTCTGCTGCGCGCACAAGGCTTGCTCATCGGTCAAAGCTCTCGGCCGGGTTCGAGATGCCGAGATGTCCAGCCGCGGTGCTGAAAAAGGGCGGCCGCGGCGGTAAACAGGCAGCGTAGGGCCTGCGTCCGAGGGAGGTGAAGCGGTGTCCGAGAGCGTCGCGGCTGTTGTTCGGGCGCAACTGTGCGCCCCTCGGCCTGGCCAACTCCGCCCCTCACTCAGAGGATACGCGGTGTGAGCTCAGACGTCCTACTCGGGGAAGATCTGTGCGTTCGGTACCGCGAGCGACTCGTACTGTCGGTCGAGCGGCTTTCGCTGCACGAGGGTGAGATCCTCGCCGTACTCGGACCGAATGGGGCCGGGAAGTCCACGCTGATGCGGGTGCTCGCGATGCTGCAGGCTCCGAGCTCCGGCCGGGTGTGGTACCGTGGGCGCACCGGCGCACGTGCGGCTGAGACCCTGCGCCGGAGCTCGGCCGCCGTCTTCCAGAGACCGCACCTCTGGGCCGGCAGCGTTGCTCACAACATCTCTCAGAGCCTTCGCTTTCAGCGCGCCGGTCCGGCCGATGTTCGAGAGCGTGTCAGCAGCATCGCCGAGCTCTTGGGGATCGACTCTCTGCTGGATGAATCGGCTTCCACGCTGTCGGGCGGAGAAGCACAGCGCGTTGCGCTTGCTCGCGCTCTCGTGCTGGAACCCGCCATCCTCTTCCTCGATGAGCCCACCTCCAACCTCGACTCCGACGTGCGAACCACCCTTCGGCAGGATATCGAGCGCCTGGCCAGAACGAGAGCCGGAAGCACGCTCCTGGTCACGCACGATCGACATGAGGCGTTTTCGCTCGCCGATCGCATTGCGGTCCTGGAGGACGGTCAGCTCGTACAGGTGGGCACGCCGACCGATCTCTACGAGGACCCGGCCACGCTGTACATCGCCAGCCTGACGGGCGCCGAGCTAGCCGTCCGGGGCCGGGTGACGGGGAGCGAGAACGGACTTCTCTTCGTCTCCGTGGATGGAGTGTCGATGTGCGCCGTCGGCGCGGCGTCGCCGGATGCGGTTGTCAAGATTGCATATCGTCCGGAAGATCTCGTGCTAGCCGATCCTGGTGAAGACGAGCTCTTGGATTCGGCCCGAAACTCCTTCTTCGCCACCGTCTCCGAGATGCGGATGTTGGGTGGTCTGGTGCGCGTTCGCCTGGATGGACCACCTCGAATGGTAGCGCTGGTGAGCCGTCCCGCCGCCGACAAGATCGGCCTTGAGCAGGGTTGTCGAGTAGCCGTGCGCATCAAGGCAGCCGCTCTTCACGCGTTCCCGATCTGACAGCGCTTTTCCCAATCTGACCGGCTTCATCGGCACCTGCCCTTTCCGGACTCGACGCCGTCGGTCAGGTTCTCGCCCTTGACCGCGAACGGCGGCGGCGTAAGCCGTGTCATTATCGGGGAGAGCAGCGCGTTCTTGAATAGAAATCGGTTCGGACCGCGGGGTGATGTGGATTTCGAGGCGATCTTCGCCAAACTCTACCCGTCGCTGTTCCGTTATTTGAATCGGCTGACGGGTGACCCCGATGTCTCTGCCGACATCGCGCAGGAGGCTTTCGTTCGCCTCCTCGAGCGCCCGCTGCCTGAAGCCGACGCGCGGCGCTGGTTGTTCACAGTTGCAACGAACTTGGTGCGCGATTGGGCGCGCGCCGGCGAACGCCGGCGGCGGCTGTTGCGCGACTCGTATCAGGGGCCCGCGCCTCCGGCGCGTCCGGACGAGGACGCGGAGCGATCCGAGCGCATCGCGGCGGTGCGAGCAACACTGGCGGAGCTCGCGCCCAGAGACCGAGAGATTCTGCTCATGCGTGAGGAGGGCTTTCGGTACGCCGAGATCGCGGAAGTCGTCGGAGTCGCACCGGGCTCGGTCGGAACGTTGCTGGCCAGGGCGCTCCGACGGTTTGCCGCTGCCTACGGTGAAGCGTCGGAAAAGAAACAGCGTAACGACAACAATGACGAATAATCGCTAATGGAACATTCCAGCGAGTTCGAACTGCTCGCTTTTCTGGACCAAGAGCTTTCCCTGGCCGAACGGGACAGGGTGGAGGAGCACCTTCGTTCCTGTACGCGCTGTGCTGAGGTGCTCGACGGATGGAGGCAGTCGACGGAGACGGTGTCCCGAGCAGTCGGCGTTCTCGACGTGCCCGCACCCGTGCTCTCGGCTGCTCAGCTCGAGGAACGTCTGGTTGCGAAGGCACTGGGAGAGCTGGACGGGCCCGCCCCTGGAGTCACGGCCGACGAGGTCCGAAGAAAAGCCGGGCAGCCCGCCGAAGAGCCCGAGATTGGCGTGGTCACGCCACTCCGCCGTGAACGTAGCTCCCGCCGGCCTCTTCTGGCCGCGGCCCTCATAATCATGTTCGTAGCCGGCGCAGGTGCGGCGATCCCCGGATCTCCGGTCCGGGAGTGGCTGCTGCGGTCCTTCGACGTGGTTACCGGAACGTCTGAAGAACCGGTCGGTGTCCCCACTCCGGCCGATGGGGCCGGTCCCTCCGCTATCTCGGTGCAACCTCGAGACGGTGTCGTGCGTATATTGATTACGGAGCCAGCGCCGGAAACCTTGATCCGACTGAGATTGTTGGATAAGGGACCGGCGTCCGTATTTTCCGTGGATGGCCGATACCGGACCGCACCGGGCGAGATCGAGGTGCTCGATGCCGGGCCAGGCGAAGTGGTAGTGCTGCTGCCGAAATCGACGCCTCTGGCCCGGGTGGAGCTGAATGGGCACCTTGTTGCAGTGAAGGAAGGGCCGGATCTGAAGCTGCTGATTCCGGCCGCCGACTCGTCGGATGCGGAGGTGTCTTTCCGGGCACGTGACTGAGCCGGAGTAGACGCCGTCGGCCGTCCGATTCCCGCGCGGCGGGGGTAGTCTTTGCTGTCCTCTTTGCTCGTAAGCGTACTCGCTGCGGCCGGGCTCCCGAACATCACGGAGCCTGGAGAAGCTTCGAGCATCCTCTCGCGAGACTTTTCCCAGGAAGCTCTTGCCGCGGCCGACACGAGCACCGGCGCGGTTTCTGGCCGCGTCCGGAGTGAAATCAACGGCTCCGTCCTCGAGCACGCGGTTGTCGAAATCGTAGCGCAGGGTCGCGTTCTCAGCGTTCTCACCGATCGTTACGGACGATACCAGATCGCCAACGTCCCCGCCGGATCGCGCCTCGTCCGCGCCCGAGCGCTCGATCATTCCGAGTTGTCCATCGGTGTACGTGTACCGCCGGGCGAGGAGGTATTACTCGATCTCTCCCTGGCCGTAGAGCCGATAGAGATGGAACCGCTGAGCGCCGAGACGACGCGAGAGGAGCCGCCCGAACCGACCCCGGTAACGGCGCCGGCCAGGGAGCGTGGAGAGATCAGTCCGGCCGAGGCGGAACTCCAGATGCTCGAATCGACGCCCGGCGTAGCGGAGCTCGGTCTCGTACAACTCATTCAGGCAGCTTCTAGCCCCGACCCTGAAGACCCCTCCAGCATCTTATACGTACGTGGGGCCACGTCGGACCTCAAGCTGGTCCTGCTGGATGGCGCCCCGGTTTACGCTCCGTTCCACCTCGGCGGTCTTATCGAGGCCTTCCGACCCGGCGCGCTCGAGCACTCACGCGCGTACATAGGCGGAGCTCCGGCCCGCTATAGCGGCGGTCTCTCCTACATCCTCGACATGGGCTCGCGTCCCGGACGGAGCGACCGATTCCACACCGCCGGCGCGGTCGACATGATGAGCGCCCGTGGTGATGTGGAAGGTGCGCTACCGGGCGGCTCGTTCCTGGTCGGTGGGAGGTACATCCACGGCGAAGGCCCCGACCGCCTCACCGGTACCGAGCTCCCGTACGCGTATGGCGACGCCCTGCTCCGGATGGACTGGGGGGTGGGCCGAGAGGGCCAGCTGTCCGTGACCGGGTTCTACAATCGCGAATCCGTGGACCTGGCACGATCGGACGACCCTGAATCGGGAGAGCTGCAGGCAAACGAACCGGGCCTGGCTCCGGAGCTAAGATTTGGCGAGCTCGCGAGCTGGGGGAATCTGGCCGGCTCGATCCGCTATCTGGGGCGCGCACTCGACAGTGACCTCGAGTTGACGGCCGCTCATGGCAAATTCTCTACGAGCCTCCCGTTGGGCGGCCGCGTACCCCTGGTCGTGGACGGGCGCTCGGATCGAACCCGCTTAGCGGGCATCCTCAGCCGGAACATAAGCTCCGCGCAAGTGGAGATCGGTGCCTCGTTTGACCGCGTCGCCCTGGTTCACGAGGCGGGACCTGCGATAGACAGGACCGAGCGTTCGCTCAGCAGCCACAACGCCGGCGAATCGGTCGGCGCGCACGCGGAAGCGACGATGCGCGTCCTGCCCACCGTCTTCGTGCGAGGCGGGGTCCGCGCCGATTACTTCTTCGCCGACGGGATGAAGATAGCTCCTCGGGTGAGCGTCGCTTGGAGCTTCATCGACGAAACGGAGCTGTCGTTCGCAGCCGGACGCTACCATCAGCGTGTTCTGGCGCCCGAGACGTTGTTCGCCGCCGAGCTGGGTAGCCTTGCGGGTGTCGCGTCCGGCGATCCCGACTTGGAGAGCGAAACGCAGCCTGGAGAGTCCGCTCTGCGTGTTTCCAGCTCCACGCACCTTGTGTTCGGGATCAACAGCCGAGCGCTGCAGAATTTCGTCGTGGGACTGGAAGGCTACGTCAAGTCGTTCCAAGACCTGCCGGTCGGCCCGGATATCGAGACTTCCGGCCTCGACTTCTTCCTGCAGAGGAGCGCGGGCGAGGTCAGCGGTTGGGTCGGCTATTCCGTCGCCTGGTACCGGCCCGAGTACGAGGGGAGACAAGCCGTGGCCAGGTCTCTAGGGCGCCAGTTGTTTACCGGCGGCGTGAGTGCCCACCTGCTGTCCGGCTTCGGAGTGGACGTGAGCCTGGCGTACGGCGTGGCCCTTCCGTTCACGCCGATTCCTCAGGCAGATGACGGCGGTGGCGGAGGGATCAGCGGGCCCGGCGGCGGCAACTCGCCTCAGCTCTCGGTTGAACCGGCATATGCCGTCGGACCGACTCCGGCGTCGGACCTAGGAGACGCTACGCCCTGGGCCGGAGCCGCTCGCGGGACCTATCTGAGGCTCGACGGGACCATCTACCGAACCTGGGTTTTGAACGTCAACGGGATTCCGATCAGCATTTCGCCGTATTTGAGAATCCTGAACGCGCTCGATCGGCGCGACGGGCTTTTCTTCCAGTTCGACCCTGATCAGGACCGGCGGCCGGTCTCACTCGGCGCCGTCCCTCTGATTCCGCTGATCGGCGTGAGGTGGGGGCTCTAGTAGCCGTCTAAGCAGCGCTGAACCGCCTCCCGTCAGCGGACCTGTTGCGAGGTCCGCGCCTTCAGTCCCTTCTCATGTGATAGGCCACGCCGAGCACGTACGCTCCTACCTCGGTCCGCCACTCCACGTTGCCGGTGGCCGTGGACATCGCCAACACGCCGGCACGCCGGCCCGTGTCCCCCTCCCACGTGATGAACGCGAGCTCCCCCTCCGGTGTCATCGCGACTCCGTGGGGAAACGGCACGCCGAGGTCTACGCGACGGGTCTCCGCCAAGATTGGCGTTCCCGAAGAGGCGGGCGTAACCCGAATGATCGACGCTGATTCGTCCAGCCGGTTCGCCGTGACGAGGAGCTGCCCGTCCGCCGTCGACGCGAGCTGAGCTGGGCCCGCCCCGACCGCCAACTCGGCAACGGGTTCGCCGACCCGGGAGAAGGTCCTCAGCGTGCCGGCGGCGCTCAGGGTCACGTGCAGGAAGGCCCCATCCGGGGACCACGAGAGGTTCAGTGGCTTGTAGCGGGGCGACCCCGCGGGGCCCGGATCGTGCCCCGCCGCAAAGCGGTTTTCGACCTGCAGGCTGCTGACATTCAGGATGGCGATCTCATCGCTTTGCGTGCAGGTGAGGGCAACCAAGGATCCGTCCGGCGATGCCTGGGCGTCGTGCGGCGCTGGACACACCTCGATGCGGCTGGCGAGGTGGAGATCTTCTGTCCTGACCACCGCCACCTCGCCTGCGGCTCCACCGCCCGCCCTATAATAATCCGGCACGAAGGCCCAAATCCCGTCCGGCGTGAGCCCCACCCTCGATGCTCCGCGGGCGCCAAGACCCAACCGCCCAACCAGTCGATCACCTTCCAGCTCGAACTTCCAGAGCGTCGGGTTTCCGTGCGCGATCGTCACGTACCAGTGTCGACCGTCGGGCGAGACGGCGATGCCGTGCGGTTCGTCAAGCTCATCACGCCGAACGTCAACCTCGAACGTCGAGAGAACGGCGCCGGTCTCGGGATCCAGCCGGAAAACCTGGTCGGTAAGACCGGACGTCACGTAGAGTCGGCCGGCCTTCTCACTTACTCTTGCTGCAGTATGCTCCCCGTCTTCGCCACGCTCGCACGCACCGACTATCAGGGCCGTGAGCGCGAGCCCGGCGGCTAATCGAAAGAGGGGGAGAGAGCGGGAGGTCGGTATCAGAAGTCGGGACGCAGGACCCAGAGGCCGGTATTCATGTCGGCCAGGTAGACGAGCCCTTCATGCAGCTGCGGTGCCCAGGTGCACGTGCCAGTGACGGATCCGGGGCAACTGCCGGAACCCGCGTACCTCATGCTGGCCAACGTCCGGCCCTGCTGATCCAGGGCCCCGAGGAGCTCACCGGAGACGTCCAGAGCGACGAGTCCCTGAGTGTACCAAGCCATGTGCAGAATCTCGTTGGCCTCGTCGAGCCAGAAGTTGTGCGGCGTGTCGCCGGGCACGACAAAACTGGCTACCTCGACCGGCGCCCGAAGGTCGCCGACGTCCACGACGTGCATGCGACCCGGCGTGCCGAAGTCTTCCTCCCCGACGAAGACGTAGCCGCCTTCGGGCCAGTACCACGCGTTGTGCGTCTGGCCGCCGCTCGTTAGCACGCGGCTCACCTCCGCCGGGCTGCTCGGACTCCCACCGGCGATGCCGTTCCCCACATCGAGGATGATGAGGCCGGAGTCCCAGTGTGAGAGGAAGGCCAGACCGTCTCGGACATACACGTCGTGCAGGAAGCTCGCCGGATCGGCGAACGCGGCTACCACATGCGGGCTGGCTGGGTCGGAGATATCCAGGACTCGCAGGCCGGCGCCGACGTTGTCGGCCACCACGTAGAGGAAGTCGCCCTCGACCCAGAGATTGTGAACCCCGCTCTGCAGGCCCGACGTAAACCGGCTGATCGCCGACATGCCGCATGGGCCGGATAGATCCAGCAGGGTGACACCGTTCAGCTGATCCAGAGAAAACTCGTGACTGATCGCCGCGAGGGTGCCGTCGGAACGTACCTTGACGTCGTTCACGACCCGCGCGTCGACCGTCACGGCATCCGAGAGCGTGGGCGTGGCAGGGTTCGAGATATCCCAGGCGTTCAGCGTGTTGCCGAGCGATCCGGCCTTGTCTCCCCAAGTGCCCGTGTAGGCGCAATCCCCGTGGACCCAGAGGTCCGCGTTGAAGCGCGTCGTCTGCTCGCCCTGTCCCACCAGGTGGTAAGAGCCTGCCTGCAGACCACGCGGCGATACACCGATCGTTATCGAAGCTTCGGCGCTCCCGGCACGCAACGTTACCTGAGTCTCTCCCGGCACGTAGCCGACGAACCGACCGTCGCCCACGACGAGACCCGCACCGGCAGGGGTCACCTGCCACGCGAACTGCACATCCTCGAGCACCTCACCCGCCTCACCGCGCGCCCGAGCGGTAAGGCCGACCACATCGCCCTGACGAGCCGCCGTGGGCGGATCGATGATCTCGACGAGAGCCACGCCGGGTTCGTCCGCCGCGATGACGACGAATTCCAAACCGAGCGTCGCCTCGGGGAGACCCGCCACGATCGCGTCTACGCGAGCGCTGTAGTTGCCCGGCTGGAGCTCCCCGTCCGCCTCCACGCGCACCGACAGGGCCGCCGAGCTGCCCGGGTTCAGGGTAGGCACCTCGTCCGGCGTGACCACCGCCCGCACGCCGGGAATGGCCGTTCCGCCAAGCTGGAGCTGACTCGCGATCAGGCTGACCGGCCCGACCGAGAGAGCTCCCTCGTTGCGCAAGGTCGTGGCTCCCTGGAGGTCGCTGCCGAGATCCAGGCTCGATGAATCGAAGTTGAGGAGGATCGAGGGTACTTCCGGTCCGGCGGGCGAGCTGCCGCTGCATGCCGGCAGAAGGGTAAGACCTGTCAGGATCGTCGCCGTGCGTAGGCGGGGCCATGCTGCAGCTCGAGGTCTCATTTTCGTGGTCTCACGTCCCGAATCTCGCAACCCAAACTCACCCTTCAACCCGTTCGATTCCCTGGCGATTCGAGCGCGCAAGCGGCCCGCCCGCTATCTGGGAACGAATTACATACGGATTCCGGGACGCAGGGATCCCTCAGGGGCCCGGATCGGGACGGCGCGTCTGGGACAGGAGTGGCATCTGGTCGTCCGCGATGGAGGGCACTTCGTGACAGGGTCTACAGCGCGCCTCGTAGCTCTCGAGCCCCCCGACCTGGATGACCGGCCCCTCGGCGGGCGCCGGCGTACCGTCGACCAACCGCTGGTTGCGAGTAGCCGACTCTCCACACACCACACAGATCGCATGGAGCTTGTCGATCCTCTCCGCGACAGCGAGCAGAGCGGGAACCGGTCCGAACGGCTCGCCCTTGAAGTCCATGTCGGTACCCGACAGGATCACACGCCGGCCTTCGTCCGCCAGCTCGTTCGCCACTCGCACGACACCGCCGTCAAGGAACTGTGCTTCGTCGATCGCGACGACCTTTGTGTCGGCGTTCACTCGCTCGGCGATCTCCACCGACGAGGAGACAGGGATGGCAGGGACTTCCTGTCCGTCGTGGGAGGTGACGCTGCTGATGCCGCCATATCGGTCGTCGAGCTGCGACTTGAACACCTGAACGGTCTTTCGGGCGATCATCGCGCGGCGGACACGCCGCAGCAGTTCCTCGGACTTCCCGCTGAACATGACGCCCGTGATGACCTCGATCCGGCCGTCTCGGCGTTCCCTGGTCATTCCGTCAGGTAAGAGGCTGAGCCTGCTCCAGCATGACCTGCAGCTCGTTGATCTCGAGCCCCGCGAGCGCGCGTTGGGCCGCAGCAACATCCCGGCTCTCGTGTGGCACGAACAGCGGTCGGCGGGTGCGGTCGGTCAGGCAGTTGAAAAAAATGCGGGCAGCAGCAAGCGTTCCCGGCTGGCCGCCCGACACGTACGCCTCCCATTCCAGGAGGTTCTCGTCGAGGAAAGTCCTGCGCATGATGACCTCAGGCCTTGACCGACCCGGCGAGCAACTCTCTCAACTGATCCTCGTCCAGCTCCTCGGCGGCCTCCGCGGGCACCTTCGATGCCCAGGGCGGCGCCAGGGTGTACCGCTGCGGCCGGGTGGGCTCATCCTGGTCGCGGAAGAGAATCATCAAACGGGGCGACTGGGCGTTCGTCCCCGAATGCAGGCAAATTTCGGCCATCCAGCGCGTCCCGGCCGCGCTCGTGAACCTCACCTTCTTGCTGTCCGCCGCACCGTCGAGGCGGAACAGCAGCTTCTTGAGCATCGAAGAGCTTCCCGGCATGTCACTCCGCACTTCGGTCGATCCATCGCACGAGCCCGAGGCATTCTCTGGCCCGGCTGAGGGTATGGCAACCCCGCGCAGCGCGTCCACTCGCGCGGCCTTAAGTTGCCACCGTGGTCCCGATCGTGCGGCGGATCGGAGTGGGGTGGAGTGCATGCCAAGAACGAACATCACAGCGGAAGCTTCCGCGAAGTCAGAAACTCGTAGCAGGCGCATCGGAGTCGGACGACTCCGATGCCAAGGCACCCGTCTGGCCGCTTGTCTCTTTCTCGCCATCCTTGCACCGCTCGGAACCCTCAGTTCCCAAACAGTTCGCGGTGAACTGATCGAGGAAACACTCGAGGCGCCGATCGAAGGAGCGTTCGTTGTTCTGCTCGATGAGGCCGGCGAGCAGGTGGCGGCGATGCTGACCAACGATGTCGGACGGTTCGTTCTTCACGCCCCGGGTCCCGGCTCGTATCGGCTGAACGCGGAACGAATCGGCTACGAAAGCTTCGCATCGCCCGCTCTCGAGCTCGCCGTCGGGCAGATGCTCGATTACCAGATGACGATGCCGGTGCGCCCGATCCAACTGGCCGATCTAAGCGTGGAGGGAGAGCGGCAGTGCGAACTCCGTCAAGCGGAGGGACAGCGCGTCGCGTCCGTTTGGGATGAGGCGCGCAAGGCGCTGACAGCAGCCGTGTGGACCGAGCAGGAGTTGAACTTCCGTTTTACGACGCAGCTGTGGGATCGGCTGCTCGATCCTCGAAACCTCCAGATACTCGAGGAGCGGGCGGAGGTGCTGACCGGCCTGGCTGCCAACCCATTCAGGGCGCTGACCGCAGAAGAGCTTGCCGACGTTGGCTACGCCCGTCGGCTCGAAGGCGCCAGCGCGACCGAATACTACGCACCTGATGCAGAAGCGCTCCTCTCGGACGTTTTTCTAGATGACCACTGCTTCAAGATCGTCGAAGGAAAGGGTAACAAGACCGGCATGATCGGCCTGGAGTTCGAGCCGGCCGCGGAGAGTGATAAGACCGAGGTAAGCGGCGTTCTCTGGCTCAGCGCGCGCACCGCCCATCTCCGGTTCGTCGAATACCGGTACGAGAACCTGCCCGCCGACATCCGCGGATCAGACAAACTGGGTGGCCGCCTCGAATTCCGGCTTTTGCCGGGCGGCGCCTGGGTCGTCGACGACTGGTATATCCGAATGCCGATCACGGAGACCACCTTCGAACGGGCTCCGGACTCCGGTACTGGCGGCCTGAGCGAGCTCCGCCAGAAGCGGAAGCTGGTGGCCATCAAGGAAGAGGGGGGCGCCGTGCTCGAGATCTCCGACTTCGAGCCCGGAGGGCAGCAATTCGGCCTGAACGGGAGGGGCTCGCTGGGCGGAGTCGTGATCGACAGCACGCGCAACGCACCCCTCTCCTATGCGACGGTCACGCTTCTCGGCACGAACCATCGAACGACGACCGATGCGGCGGGCCGCTATTCCATGCGGTACGTGCCGGCCGGTGACTTCTTCGTCACGATCGCGCACCCGAGAGTGGGCATGCTACGCCTCGGTTCGGCGCTGCGGCCGGTCCGAATCCGCCCGGATCAAGTGGCTACGGTCAACTTGGCGATCCCGCCGGCTCGCCGGCTTGCTCCGGCACTCTGTCCACGACAGAGCGAGCAACGCGGGATCGTGGTGGGCCTCGTCACCGACGCGATCTCGGGCGACCCTCTGCAGGGAGCAACGGTGGCCGTCTCGCACGACGCCGCGGACGGCAGGTTCGAGACGGTCACCGACCACGACGGCGGCTTCATCATCTGCAACGTGCCGCTCGACACCGAACTCTCGGCGGCAGCAACGGTTGTGGTCGGTGAGCAGGCGAGCGAAAGCCCGGTAATCCACTTTTCAGTGGCCGCGGACGCGATCCACGAGGCCTTCCTGGAGATTGCGCTCTCGGCCAAAGACCGGAGAGGTCAGTAGCTGGTGCGCCTTGCGACGCTCGCCAGCTGTCTGCTCGGCGTCCTCGGGACCGCTGGACCGATCTCGGCACAGACCATCCGTGGCGAGCTTCTAGAAGAGAGCGTCGGCTCGCCGATCGACGCAGCCTTTCTCGTGCTACTGGACGAGAGCGGAACCGACGTCGCGGCCGCTCTCACCAACCACGCCGGTCGCTTCATCCTTCAGGCACCTGGACCGGGCCGCTACACCATCCGTGCCGAGCGGATCGGATACGAGAGCTTCTCGACACGCGGGCTGTCCGTAGAAGACGGCCAAACGATCGAGTACCGTCTCACGATGCCGGTGCGGCCGATCCACTTGGACGCCCTGAGCGTGGAGAGCGAGCGGCAGTGTGAAATCCGGCCCGCTGAAGGGCTGCGCGCCGCGCGCGTCTGGGAGGAGGCGCGAAAGGCGCTCATGGCAGCGGCCTGGACTGAAGAACAGAGCACATTCCGCTTCACGACCCGGATGCATCGGAGCACGCTCGATCCAGAGACCCTCCGAGTTCTGGAGGAGGAGGCGGAGATCCTGAGTGGCCTCTCGACTAACCCGTTTCGGGCGCTTCCGGTGGAGGAGCTCGCGTCCCTGGGCTACGTCCGTAGCCTCTCGAAGGAGATCGACGAGTACTACGCGCCGGACGCGCACGTGCTTCTTTCCGACCGATTCATCGATGACCACTGTTTTCGGGTCGTGGACGGTGATGGCGAGACCGAAGGACTGGTCGGCATGCTTTTCGAACCGCTACTCCGGGACGATAGGGCCGATGTTCGTGGAGTCCTGTGGCTGAATCGTGCCGACGCCCAACTGCAGTTCATCGAGTATGGCTACGAGAACCTGCCCGGCGGCTTCCAATCCGACCGGGTCGGAGGACGCGTGCAATTCCGGATGCTTCCGAGCGGTGCTTGGATCGTCGACAACTGGTACATCCGGATGCCCGTCGTCGAGTCCCTCGCCCGATGGGAGAACGTGGGGCCGCCCGGTCCCGCACGCCGACAGGAGATGCGAAGAGAACATCGGCTGGCGGCGGTGCTGGAGGAGGGCGGCGAGGTATTGGTCGTTGCGGATCCGAGCGGCAACGTCACCCTGGGAGTCAGCCGTACGAGACCGGGTCGTGGAGCGCTGCAGGGGCTCGTCTTCGACAGCACGGTGAACGCGCCGCTGTCAGGAGCCACCGTCTCGTTGTTGGGCACGAACCATCAGGCCACCTCGGACTACGATGGCCGGTACGTGATGAGCGATGTACCGGCGGGCGAATTCTACATCACCTTCTCGCACCGGAAGACGACGGCCCTACGGCTCGGCTCGGTTCTCCAGAAAGCCACGATCCCGGAAGGGACCGTAGCTGAGGCGGATCTGGCCGTACCTCCACCGCGCGTGCTGATGCCCGCTCTCTGCCGAGACGAGGACGTCTCGCCCGAAAGCGTCCTTGTCGGGACCGTGACCGATGCCGGCAGCGGTGGCCCCGCCGCGGGGGTGACGGTACACGTTTCCACTCAGATTCTGGCTCTTCTCGCTGCCTCGATCGAAGTGGAATCACAGGCGCTCGAGTCCGCACGTCGATTCAAGACCGTGACGGATGAGCAAGGGAGCTTCGTCTTCTGCGACATTCCCGCCGGCGTGAGAGTCTACGCCGGCGCGTCCGTTGGACCCGAATCGACCGGCGTCGATAGCAACGTAGTGTACCTCACCACCGTTGATGGCCTTCGTTCCACGGTGCTGGAGATAGAGGCTGCCGCGGGCGTCTCCGGAGAGTCCTGAGGATGTGCGGTCGCTTCACCCTCACCACACAGGCGGCGGAGGTGGCCAGGCTGTTCGAGGTCGACTACCTGGATGCCGATCTTTCGGCGCCACGCTTCAATGTCGCCCCCACGCAAGAGATTCCAGCCATCCGCTTCGACGATCACCGAGGCGGGCGAGAACTGAAGCTCTATCGGTGGGGTCTTCTGCCGTACTGGGTGGATGACCCATCCGACTGGCCATTGCTCATCAACGCCCGGACCGAAACGGTCCATGTCAAGCCGGCCTTCAAGGAGGCGCTCGCCGATCGCCGTTGTCTGGTCATCGCGGACGGGTTTTATGAGTGGAAGCGTGAAGCCGGCCGCAGCATGCCCTTTTACCTTCGCCGGCCCGACGGGGCCCCGTTTGCGTTTGCCGGCCTGTGGGAGCACTGGGAGCGCGCCGGACGGACGGTCGAGTCGGTCACGGTGCTGACCACGAGGGCGAACGAACTGGTCGGCCCGCTGCACGACCGTATGCCCGTGATCGTGCCCGACGACTCCTATGGGCTCTGGCTCGACCCGGGTATCCGGCGGCAGCAGCAGCTGGCGCACCTTTTCCAACCGGCGCCTGCAAACGCGCTCGTTGCTGTTCCGGTCTCCGACCACGTGAACCGGACAGCGAACGATGATGCCAAATGCGTCGAGGAAATCACTGCTTGATGGCAGGGTAGCAGGGTAGCAGCGAAGCGCAGCTTGCAGCGCTGTAACCGTATTACAGATCATGAATTGTGGCGGCGTGTAGTCGTTTGGCGGGACGACGCGACCCGAAACGCCAACGCTGGCGTAGAAACCTCGCCACAGATGCCAGCGGGGCTCGAAGCACCGTCGTAGCCGCTGACACCAATCAAGACGGCACCTCCTGCATAACATATTGCTGCACAGAGTGTTGAGAGACCTGGCGCCAGGCGCTGCCGAAGAGCATTGTCGAGGGCCTGCTTCTTGTAGCGGTGCCTCTGAGATGCGGGCTGCCACGCCGAGCAAGTAGGTCTTGGTGTGCCGGCAGAGCCCAGCGTGAGACGAGAGCGGTACTGGACGCAGTGAGCCTTAGCCTTTCCATAAACGATCGGTGCGTCGCCTGCATGGCGTGCGTCCGTGTCTGTCCCGTCGAGGCCATCTCGGTACGGGGCGGCGAGCTTGAGATCGTAAACACCACGTGTACCGAGTGCGGTTTCTGCGTGCCGGCCTGCCCGCACGCGGCGATCGACGTGCTTGGAGACCTTGGCGGCGCGCTCCAGTCGCTCGAGGCGAGCGACACGCTACTGGTCCTCCCCTCCGAAGTGGTCGTACGGTTTTACCCGGCCACGCCGGAGCAGCTCGTCAACGCCTGCCTGGCCGCTGGATTCCGCGCTGTTTTCTTCGAATCGTTGGGCGATGAGCTAGTGGCCGCCGAGTACCTCCGCATCTGGCAAGCGGAGGAGCAGGGCACCTGGATTCGATCGACCAGTCCGATCGTGGTCGATTTCATCCGGGCCAAATACCCGAATCTCGTTCCCTACCTGGTTCCAGTGGTCACGCCGACCGTCGCTCTCGCGCGCTATCTCCGGCACACGCTCGGCGAAGCCAGCATCGTCTACGCCGGCGTCCATTCGGCCGGTCCGGAGGGCCGCAACGGAGTCGACGCCTCCCTATCGCTGGTCGAGCTCGATGAGCTGTTCGAGAAGCGGGAAGCTCGTCCAGCCGACCAGCCGGTCACCCTGAGATCGATTCCACCCGAGCGGCGACGTCATCTCTCGTTCCCCGGAGGGTTGCCACGAGAGATGCTGGATGAATTGCGGCTCTCTTCGCGCGGATTCATGAAGCTCAGAGGCTTGCATTCGCTAGAAGCCGTCTCGTGGGCCGTGCAGGAAGGTAAGGTTTTGGGGTTTGTGGACATCCTGCCCTTCGAGGGGGCCCTCGATCATCCGGCGCTGGGTCCACGCGACGAGCTGTTCTGGCGACGGCAGCTCGCTAAGCTCTCGGAGGGAAGCAAATCCGACAGCCCGGTGATCGTTCGTCCAGAAGCACTCGACCTATCGACCAGCTACGAAGCCCGGGAGCGACCCGCGCCGGTTCAGGAGGCCGATGTTCAGGCTGTGCTGAGCGAAATCGGCACCGCGCCCGGAGGGGAGCCCTGGGACTGCGGAGCGTGCGGTCATTTGACCTGCCGATCATTCGCCGAGGCCGCAGCGCGGGAGAGAGCGAGTCTCACAATCTGCCCCTACTACATGATCGGCCAGTACCAGAGGATGGCCCGCGACGCGGCTCATGATGCGCTCACCGATCTATACAGCTTTCGAGCGCTGGAGGAGCGGCTTCACCAGGAAGTGGCCCGGGCGAACCGCACCGAGGCCACGCTCGCGATGCTCTTCCTGGACCTGGACGGTTTCAAGGAGGCCAACGACAGGCATGGACACCAGGTCGGCAACGACGTGCTACGGGCCGTGGCGGAAGCGATTCGTGAGAGCATCCGTACAACGGACGTCGCCGCGCGCTTCGGCGGCGATGAGTTCGTCGTCCTGCTGGTCAACGCAGAACTCGAGGGCGTGGAACGTGTCGCAGAGGAGATCCGAGAGCGGGTCGGACGGATCGCCATCGCCGTGCCGGACGGCCACGTTCGAGTTACTGTAAGTGTCGGAATCGCCTTCCATACCGGCGCCCGAGACGCCATTCTCACGGGAGACGACCTCCTGGCCGAAGCCGATGCCGCCGTGTATATCGCCAAGGCGCACGGAGGCAACCGCATCCATCCCGTTCGAAAAGGGGAGTACGCTCGATGACACCTGATGGCCCTGAGGCTCGAGACGAAGTGACCGGCCTGGATCCGTGGGGCCTCCGCCGCATCGAGCAGCTTCTAACGGGGTTGGAGGGCGTCGACTCCATCAAGCTCGTCCCGGATGGCATCGGAGGGATCGAGGAGATTCACGTGCTTTCGAGCTCGACGCTCGGAGCCAAGCAGATCGTCCGAAACATCGAATCGGCCCTCATGGCCGAGTTCAGCGTCGAGATCGACCACCGAAAGATATCTGTCGCTCAGGTTCAGATGCCCGATATCCCTCGGGCAGAAGTCCCTGAGCCCGTCCCGGCGGCGCCGGCGGCCGCAAGCGCCGCGAAAGCGGGCCGGGATATCCTTTTAGAGACGTTCGACGTCGAGCGCAGAGGCGGCCAAGCGGTATGCCGCGTTGAGCTCAGACGAGGGGAATCCGTACATGTCGGCGAGGCGGAAGGCGCAGACTATGCAACTGTACGCCTCGAAGTGGCGGCCAACGCCGTGCTCCGGGCCCTGGAGAATGCACATGCCTCCACGGTGCGGTTCGTGATCTCGGACGTTTCGAGTACGCAGGTGGCCGGGCAACCGCTGGTGATCGCCCTAGTTAGAGCGTTCGCTGGTCGGCGTTCCACAACGCTGCCCGGAGCCAGTCGCGTGCATGATTCGTTAGAGGAAGCGGCGATACTGGCCTGCCTGGATGCCACCAACCGGTGGGTTGGGGCGTCCCGCTAAGGCTTTCTGCGCCAACAGCATCGCAGTTTGCCTTGCGCCGACGGTTACGGAATCCTCTCTTAAGAGGCCTTTCGACCGACAGCGCTAAGATAGGAGAAGGCTGATAGGCATATACTGCTGAAAACGGAGTAGCGAACGCCCCCAATTCTGGCTACCAGCACCGGGAGCTGAGCGAATCCTCCGAGCGGAGACGAAGCGCAACCTCTTAGCGGAACGGTTGCGACTTGTCACGAAAGGAGGTGTTACAAATGCAGCTCTGGGCACTAATCGCATTGTTGGCCGGTAAGTTAGACTGGTAAATGGCTTGGATTGGGGGCTTCTACTTATCGCATGTCTTTGCCTAGCAAAGTACGGATCGCGATTCTGCTCACCGTAGGGGCGGCGGCCGGCTTCACAGCCGCGCTCGCCGTTTGGCTCCCTCCTCCCATAGACCGCCCATGGCTAATCGCACTAGGAACGCTCATCGGCCTGGCGGTCTTTGCTTCGATGCTGGACCTCCGTATCACAGAAGGCGGAACCACGACGTCGATGGACTTCCTACCGCAGCTGGGCTCGCTCCTTCTTCTTGGACCAGTCGGGGCGATTGGACTGAGCACAGTCACTATGCTGTTCAAGCAGTTTGTGCTACAGCGAAAGCCAAGCCATAAGGCAGCCTTCAACACAGCCCAAACCGTTCTAGCCTTAGGTGCCGCTGGCTTAGCGTACAAGTGGTTCGGTGGACAGTTTAGCCTAGACGTACTGCCATTTAACCGCTCATTCCCTGCCTTCATGCTCGCGGCCGCAGTGTTCTTCGGCATCAATTCGGCGGCGGTGTCGTATGTGGTCTCAGTTCAGCAGAAGGAGAGTTTTCTCCGAACCTGGCGGGACCTCACGGGCGGAATCATCGTATTCGATCTCGCGATAAGTCCGCTCGCCTACTTGGTGCATGTTCTCTATGCGATGTGGGGACCAGTGGCACTCCTGCTCAGTGTCATCCCATTAATCGGCCTTCGCTACAGCTACGGCGTTAACCTGCAGCTCAAGCAACTGAACCGAGATCTTCTTCGTGTTTTGGTTAAGACTATTGAGGCCAGAGATCAGTACACTTCAGGTCATTCTATCAGAGTAGCAGAGCGTGCTCGCAGAATGGCTGAGGAGCTAAAGCTCGGGCCACGTTTGACTCAGCTAATCGAAACGGGGGCGCTCCTTCACGACATAGGCAAGATCGATATGGCCTATGGAGAGATCCTCAGGCAAGCAGGCCCGCTGACTCCCGAGCAGCGAGAACTCATAAGGGCACACCCAGACAAAGGCGTGGATATAGTCCAATCAGTACGAAGCATCTCCTCGGAAATACTGGAGTGCATTCGGCATCACCACGAGTGGTATGACGGAAGCGGCTATCCCACCGGCATTGCAGGCGAGAACATACCTATCGGTGCCCGGATAATCATGGTCGCGGACTCAATCGACGCCATGGCCACCGATCGGCCTTATCGCGCCGCCCTCTCGCGTGAGAAGATCAAGCAAGAGCTAGTCGACAACCGCGGTACGCAGTTCGACCCGAATGTTGCCGACGCCGCTATTCGATCTGGAATACTCGATGAAATCGAGATGCGGACCACCGACCAGGTCCTCGAAAGAAACCTGCAAGGCGTAATCAGCCTCTCTTCGTAATCCACTAGCCGGCATTGTTTGCTCTGGCCGCCGTTAACCATCTCCGCGTGAAGGGCACGAACCAGCCAAGCTTTGCCTCGCCCAGGTCTCCAACCACGTCCCTTGTGGACGCTCTCTCCTGTCTGAGGTCACCATCGCAAAGCAGAGCCCGAAGCCATAGCAACTTCAAGTGCGCCCCGACATTGAGGTCCCGCTGCTCCTCGGCAGCCTCGTCGAGCAATCGCCTAGCTAATGCTGGATTCGATGCGGCTAGCATGTACGCGCCGAGCCAGGCGACCTTGAAACGCTCCTGTAGTCCGGCCAGCTCAGAGTGCGCCATTTCTTCAAGAGAGTCCCAGTGTTGGATTGCGGCCGGATAGTCTCCGATCTGGAGGGCTGCTAGACCTAAAGAAGCCAGCATCGGCGGTCGAAGATCAGGCCGCGTTTCCCTCAGAGCTTGCTGGTAAACAGGTATCGCCTTTCTAGCAAAGCTCTGGTAGAAGAATGTGTCCCCGAGGTTGGTTAGAGGCGTGGCGGTAACGTATGTCGACGCTGTGAGTTGATCGTAGATCTCGATGCTCGCACGACAACACCGCTCCGCATCAGCCCATTGTGCTTGTTCGAGAGCGCAAAAGGCGAGGCTGTTCCATGCAATCCCCGTTTCGAGCACTCGGTTCTTTTCCCTCGATCGAGACAACGCGTGGCGAAAAAACACGGTCGCTTCATCCCACTTCGTCCGGTGCGACTTGATCAAACCACGTAGGAGCAGGATCCTCACAGCAAGCTCCTCAAGCTCCTCGGGGATCCCCTTACAGCGGCTCCACGCCTTCGTGACGAGTTCGTCCGCTTTGCCAACGGACTCGAAAAATGCTGCATAGGCGGCCATGCTGTAGTAGCTGCGAGCCGCAGCAGCGTCTGTCAGAGTGTCTTCGCTCTGGGCGATCGCGTGCGTTTCTCGCAATTCCCCGATCAAGCGGTGAGCCAGGTCGGCGTTTAGCTGCCTCATTGCAGCCTTGAGAAGCAGCGACAGCGAAGAGAGTCTCGCTTCGTACTGATCAGCCGGGGGAAGGCTGCCGAATTCGGCGCTTTGAAGGACTTCGCTCAGGCCATCCCAGTCAGAGTGCTCCAACCTCGCGTAACCCTGTAACAGCCGCGCATGAACCCTATCTGAGGGCGACACGTCGTCTTGCAGCTTGCTGATCTCTTCGAAGTGCTGCTCGGCTTCTGTCAGCTGTCCGAGAGCAAGTGCTGAGCGGCCGATAATATCTAGAGGCGTATGTCGCTCGGCGTCCGTGGAAGCCTGGGAGAGGGCCAGGGTCGCCATTGCCTTCGCTTCCTCATGTCCAAACGAGGATATCGAAGCTCGGGCGGCTCTGATGGCGTACTCGAACGCACGAGCTCGGTCGCCGCCCAGGTGGAAGTGCCGCGCGATCGTCGGCAGGGTTGCTTGGACATCGCTCGCGAGGGCCTCAGCGACGAAAAGGTGGAGTGACGCTCGTCTCACTCCACCGAGGTTGTGATAGACAAACTCCCGGCTGATATCGTGAGCGAACTCGAGCCTATCTCCATGGTCACGCAGTATGCCCCGGGCATACAGCTCGTCCGAGACGTCGGACGCGCTCTGCAAGGTGAGACCACCGGCATCCGCCGCGTGGCCCGGTGTGGCGTTCCGGCCGAGTACCGCGACCGCCTCGAGCAGCCGGATCGAACTCGGCGCGAGCCCCTGCAGGCGCGTTTGGAGGAGACCGCGGACCCGATCGGAGAGAACTGCCTCGCCGGAGATTCCTGCAGCTTCGGGCGATGCCGCCGTACCGGCGTCTCGGAGGAGCTCGAGGACGTAGAACGGATTCCCGCCCGAGAGCTTGTGGATTCTCTGCGCTAGCGAGCCAGTGCCCCCGTCTCCGGCTCCTGGCTGACCCTTCACCAGAGCTCTCACGGCCTCCAAGGAGAGCGGCCCCAACGTCAACGTCGCGGCTTGCTCGTCGGTCGACCGATCACGAAGGAGCTTTCGGCAAGCAGCGCTGAGATCTGCGTCGTCCCGCACAGTGACGAGAAGGAGAAAACGGCGATCTCTGAGCCGGCGAGCGAGATAGCTCAGCAGCGACGCAGAGGATCCATCGACCCAATGGACGTCGTCGACCACCCACAGCGTCGTCTGTGATTCGCAGAGCCGGCGCATGAATCCGACCACTTCTTCGTAGAGTCGTCGACGCTCGCCGGCCAAGTCGGCTTCGAGACTGACCGCGCCTGTCATGTCGGGCTCGCACCGGAGAAGCTGACGAAGGTGTGGGTATAGCGGCCCATCGGTACCCTTGACCGCGCACACGGCGTCGGAGAAGGACCGCAGTCCGTCGACGACTGGACCGTACGCAACATTCTCTTCCGCAGCATAACAGCGGCTCTGCAGAAGCCGGACTCCCTCAACCGACACGCACCGCCCCAGTTCGGCGGCCAGTCGAGTTTTTCCTATGCCGGGTTCGCCGCGAACCACAGCCAGAGAGCCCTCTCCAGCGCCCGCGAGGGTCACGAGGTCTCGAAGGTGCGAGAACTCTTTTTCACGCCCCACCATGGGAGGCTCGTTGCGCGCGATCTCCTTCGGAACAGGAGGAGCGGAGCTTCTAATGCGTCGCACGAGATCACGGGTCTCCTCCGAGATCCCGCCAGGCACGTTGCGCGAAAGGCTCTCCTCGACGTCGCTGAAATGTCGGAGCGCCGATGCCTGATCGCCGTGTAGCCAAAGCGCTCGCATCAAGCTGCCGTGCGCTCGCTCGCTGATGGGATCGATCTTCACGAGCTTGAGCGCCGCGAGGCACATCTCGCCCCAGTCTCCTCGGCCGTCACATTGCTCCACGTACCTGTGCAGGGCTGCCTGCGCGAGGATGCGGTACCGCCTCCGCTCATCGTCGACCCAACACTCGAACTCCTCCGTTCCTACCTTGTCGTACGCAGCTGCGAAGTCACCGCGATACAGGCCCACAGCGCTCCGGATGTCGCCGCGCTTCACCGCGTGTTCGAAGAGTCGCCCGTCGAATTCGAACGTGCTGGTGAGACGCAGACCGTCGCCGAACCTTTCCACCGAAAGCCCTCCGAGGCGCCGCTTGACGTCGTACAGCGCCTGGCTCAGGGAGTGGCGCGCGGAGGCGGGTGGTGAATCCCAGAAGAGCCGAATCAGCTCGTCTCGACCGTGTGCCCGATTCCGATTGGCGACGAGGTAGGTGAGGAGCGCTACGTGCTTTCTAGACCTGAAATATATAGGTCCATTCTCTGGACCCTCGATCGAGATCCCACCGAAACAGCGGATGTGGATCATGGGCGGCTCCATTCCGATGCTCGGCCCTCAAGCTCGCCCCTTGTCGTTGGGCGGGTGATCGAGAGCCGATAGAGACGCTGTCTCCAGTAGGAGCCAAACTAAGCAGGAACCTCAACCGGCTATCAACCGCTTGCTCGCTCGCAGTTGATAGCCCTCCGAGCACGCGGTCGGCTAGCCCAGCCTGCCCCACATCGAGACCAGGGCGGCGATCCCCTTGTGATAGACCCCGAGATCCAGCCATTCGTCCGGCGCGTGGGGGTTTGCGCCGGGCAATCCGAAGCCGACCAGGATCACCGGTGCGTCCAGTAGGGACTCGAACATCGGTACGATCGGTATGGACCCGCCCTCGCGGATGAGTAATGGCTTGCGGTCGAAGGCTTCATCGAGCGCGGCCGAAGCGGCCTCGAAGACGGGCCCTTTCGGATCCGCTCTCCAGGGAACCGCCCCGTGGTGGTACTCCACCTCCACATCGACACCGTCCGGCGCCAGCGACAGCACGTGCTTCTTGAAGGAGGCCTGGATCTCCTCCGGATCCTGATCCGGGACCAGCCGCATGGAGATCTTGGCCCGGGCCTCCGACGGGAGAACGGTCTTCGCACCCTCCCCGGTAAAGCCGCTGATCACGCCGTTCACGTCCAGCGCCGGACGGTACCACAACCTCTCGAGGGTGCTGTATCCGGCCTCTCCGGCCAGCGTCTCCAGATTCAGGTCCCGCTGAAAGTCATCGTCCTCGAACGGAATTGCCTTCAAAGAGGCGCGCTCCTCTCCGGTCATCTCCTTCACGCGATCATAAAAGCCGGGCACGGCCACACGCCCGTACTCGTCCTTGAGTCCAGCGATGATGGTGGCCAGGGCGTTGGCCGGATTTTGGACCGCTCCGCCGTAGCTGCCCGAGTGGAGATCGCGGTTCGGACCGCTCACACTGACCTCCATATAGGCGAGCCCGCGAAGCCCGGACGTGATGGCGGGAAGGTCGGGGCCGAGCATGGTCGTGTCGCTGATCATGACGGCGTCGCACGATAGACGCTTCCGGTTCTCCTGCAGGAAGCCCTCGAGGTGCCGGCTGCCGATCTCTTCTTCACCCTCGATGACCATCTTCACGTTCACCGGAACGCCGGCGCCCGAGCGGAGCCTCGCCTCCAGGGCCTTGGCGTGCATGTGCACCTGCCCCTTGTCATCCTCGGAACCGCGAGCGTAGACGCGACCGTCCCGCACCTCCGGCTCGAAAGGAGGAGAGGTCCACAGGTGCTCCGGGTCCGCCGGCTGCACGTCGTAGTGCCCGTAAATGAGAACCGTCGGTGACTCGACGCCCGCTTGATGTTCTGCATAGACGACCGGGTGGCCGTCGGTGCCGATCACCTCCACGGTCTCGAGCCCCGCCTCCGTGAGGTGGCCGGCCAGCCAGTCGGCGCAGCGTTTCACGTCTCCGGCGTAGGTGCTGTCGGTGCTCACGCTGGGGATGCGCAGCAGCTCGTTCAGCTCTTCTTCAAACCGGTTCCGATTCTCGTTCAAGTAAGCGTCGATACCCATCGCTCGTGAGCTCCATCAGGGTTCGGGAGACAGGTTTGTTTCTGTTCGGTCCGAGAGCCGGGGCAACATATCGAGCATGGACTCCCATCGGAACGGAGCCGTAGGGCGAAAGGTCAGCGACGGCTGATCAAGCCTCCAGCGCGTGGCGAAGGGCCGCGCGCGCCAACAACCGTGTCGAATCCAGCGTCGGGAGCGGCGCTTCCTCCGGCCGGACGATAAGCGGAATTTCCGTGCAACCGAGCACCGCCGCGTCGCAGCCCAGCTCGCCCAGACGGCGCATCACCTCATTGAAGAACTCCCGCGACTCGTCGCTGAACACGGCGTTCACGAGCTCTTTGAAGATGATTCGGTCGATGCGCTCGCGGTCCTTGGGCGGGGGAATCGCCATCTCGAGGCCGCGGCCGGCCACGGCGCCCTTGTAGACCGATCCCTCCATCAGGTAGCGGGTCCCCATCACCCCGATCCGCTCGAAGCCGCGACCGGCAGCCTCTTCTGCAACGACCTCCGCGATGTGCAACCAAGGGAGCGGTGAACGTGGCAGAAGATGATCGAACGCCTCATGAACCGTGTTGTCGGGACAGATCGCGAAGTCGGCTCCCGCCGCCCTTACCTTCTCGGCGGACGCCAGCAGCAAATCCGCGACGGCCTCCCAGCCGCGGGTGCGAACGGCGTCCATTTGGAGGGCCATGCTGATGTTGTTGAGAGTGATCTCCGGATGATCATGTTCGCCCATGTGGGCTGCCGCCTCCAGGCAAATGGTGCGATAGCAGAGCGCTGCGCCCTCTGCGCTGCAGGCGACGATTCCGATGTGCTTGGCCATCCCCCCTCCTCGCTCGGCCCGGACCGTAAGGCTGCCGCCTCGGGCCGCATCCCATATTCGGAGCCTTCAACTCGGTGATAGATGTCCAGCCACATCCGACTGGAAGTCAAGGGCACGACGAACTTCGCGGGCGAGTTCAAGGGCAGCGGCCAGCTCAGGTTCGACATCAGCGACGCTGCTCGGGCCAAGATCGGCCTGGACTACCGAAGCCCGGAGGACATCCGTCTGCGGATCGATTCGACCGTCGGCTTCAAGCTGAGCAGCGATGACTCGCTTACTCTGTCCGGCGGGCTGACTAGAGACCTGGCCAACGGAGAGTTCAGCGGCGAGGTGAGCGCTCGCCTCCGGATCGCGAAAGACCTGGACGTTTCGATCGAGCAGGAGTTCGGGTCGTCGGGCCCCAAGACGTCGGTGGCGCTCAAGCTGACCCTCTGAGGTTGTCTCGCTCCTCCGTTCCGGCGCGTTCATCAGACGACGCACCACCGGAAGGGAGGATCTCGTGTCCACACGCATCGTCCAAGTTCTCGTAGCGATCAGCCTCGCGCCCAGCGGAGCGTACGCCCAGGAGCAAGCCGACGCCTGCGAAGGCCCCGAGTACCGTGAGTTCGATTTCTGGGTCGGCGAGTGGAGGGTCGAGAACGCCGATGGCGGTCTCGCCGGCACCAACCGAATCGAGCGCATCCTGGGCGACTGTGCCGTCCGCGAGAGCTGGGAGGGAGCCGGCGGGGGCAAGGGCTTCAGCTACAACATCTACGATGCGCAAACCGGCAACTGGCACCAGACGTGGGTGGACGATCGGGGAAGACTGCTTCAGCTGGACGGCACCTTGGAGGACGGAAAGATGGTCCTCTCCGGCGAGCGTCCTGGTCCCGACGGCTCCCTGGTGCTTCACCGGATCTCCTGGGAAGCGATCGAAGGGGGGAGGGTCCGTCAGATCTGGGCCGTCTCGCAGGACGAGGGCGGCTCCTGGAGGACCGTGTTCGACGGAATGTACATCCCCGCGGAGAAGGGCGGCTGATCAGCCGGAAAAGACGGAGCGGATCGTTCGCTGAATGCTCTCGGCGGCTTCCCTCGGGTCCGCGGCCGCGTGAATCGGCCTGCCAACCACGATGTAGTCGGCGCCCAAGCGAAACGCCTCTGCCACGTCAACCGTCCGTTTCTGATCGTCGACATTGGCGACGGGCCTGATTCCCGGCGTCACGACGAGCAACCGCTCTCCCAGCTCCTCGCGAATCGCGCTCGCCTCGCGCCCGGAGGAGATCACGCCGTCACAGCCGAGCTCCAGGGCCCGTCGCGCCCGCGACAGCACCAGGCTCGACACATCCGTATCGAAGCCGAGATCCTCGATGTCGCCGCGATCCAGGCTCGTGAGAGCCGTGACCGCGAGGATCTTCACGTCGCCTTTGGCGCCGCAGGCAGCCTTGATCATCCCGTCGTTCCCGTGCACCGTGACGAACGTGATGCCTCGACCGTCGAGCTGGCGCACGGCTGACTCCACGGTATTCGGGACATCGAAGAGCTTGAGGTCCGCGAAGACGAGACTGCCCCGGTCCACTAGCCAGCGCACGAGCTCGAAATACTGCCCGGTCATCAGCAGCTCGAGGCCCATTTTGTAGAATCGGCAGGCCTCGCCCAAACTCTCGACCAGGTCTCGCGCCTCGGACACGGTCGGGACGTCGAGGGCGAGGATCAGCCTTTCGTCGGGCGGGATCGCCGTGCGGCTCAGCATGTCACGATCTCACGTCCCTGCCATCGACAAGGTGGCTACTCCGCCGGACGAACGCGGTCCAGAACCATGTCCAGCGCAGCCGCCACCAGACCGCGCTCGGCCGAGCCAGCGCGGCGAACGGCCTCGTCCAGTCCGGCACGAACGGTCGAGCCGACCGACTCGAAGAACTCCGGCGCCGCGGCCGCCGCATCTCGCTCCATCTGATACGCGAAGGCATTGGCCGCCCCGAGGTTCGCGATGAAATCCGTAGCGATCGCGAACCGCGAGTCCGCCTCCCGCTGCAGCGCCGTGTCCGCGGGTGATACAGACGCGAAAGGCAGGTTGGAGCCGCATACGATCGTCTGAACGCCCTGGCCATCCAGCCGGTCGAGAACGTCGGCCGTCAGCGTGCCGGAGGCCGCTGCCGTCACGAACAGATCCGCCGGTACGCGCTTGAACGCCTCGCGATCGGCCCGGCTGGCGTCTTCGGAAGTGACCGGGAGGGTCGTCCCCTGCCGGCGCGCCAGGAGTCCGTCCACGTCCTCCGCATCGAGACCATCCGGGGCTACGAGACCGTTCGCCACATCGACGATCCCGACGATCTTTGCCCCTGAATCGGCAAGGAAGAAAGCCGCGCCCCCGCCAACGCAGCCGAAGCCCTCGATCAGGACCCGCGCTCCCTCGACGGAGCTTCCCCGGAGCTCCAGGAGACGACGCGCCGAGGCAGCCACGCCGTAACCGGTCACCAGGTCGGAGATGCAGGCGTTCCAGCCGGCCGGTGCGAACCGCCGGTCGACGCGCTGCTCCATTCCGGCGGTCATGGCGAGCAATCGGTGCTCCAGCGCTTCGCCGGACAGGGCGTAATGCCCGCGGAGAGCACCTTCCTGCGGATGAGCCAGGCCAAGCTCCTGGAAGATCGGCAACACATCTCGGCTTTCGTCGACGTTCAGATCGCCGGCCGTTCCGTAGACCGTCTTCAAGTAGGGATTGATGGCCGTGAACCAACGGCCGAGAACTTCGGCTTTGCGTGGGTCCGTCGGATCGAAGGCGATCCCGGACTTCCCACCTCCGATCGGCGGGCCGGAGACCGCGAACTTCAGCTCCATGACCTTGGCGAGGTACGTGACCTCGTCTCGATCGAGCCCGACTCGCATTCGCGTCCCGCCACCTGCCGCGCCGCCGCGCAGGCTGTTCAGAACGAGCCAGCCTCGGGCTTCGCTGAGTGGGTCGGTCCACTCGACGACCGTCTCGGGCGGAGTCTTCAGATACTCCGCATAGCGCTCCCAAACGTCGTCCGATTCACGCATGTCGGTGGAAGCCGGCGAATCGCCGGCCCGGGTCGTAAGCACGTTGTCCGTTTTCTCCTGTCGTACGTCGGGTCCCGTAGGGGCTGAAAGTACGACGGCCACCTCAATGTCTGTCAATCGGTGAGCGAACGGCGGTGAGGCAACTCTTCGAGAAGAGATCTGGTGGAGTCGTGCGGAACAACTCGGATGGAGATGTTCGGGGCACGTAGTGGCGGCCGCCGGTGCCCCGAGTGAGGGCTCTACTCGTTCAGCGCTCCCGACATGGCCTCGCCCTTCCGGATCCACGTGACCGGGACCCGCTCGTCGGATTCGACGAGCGCCTCTCGGAGATCCGAGACGGCGCTACACTCGCTACCGCCTACCTCGACGACGACGTCTCCCCGGCGGAGGCCCAGGGCATGGGCCGGCGTCCCCGGAATGACCCGGAGAACCAACAGCCCCTGATCGCGACCCTCATGGCGGAGCTCTCCGCCGAGCGGCTCGAACTCTGCGCCGGCGATGCGGCGTGAGGCCTCGGCCAGGTGCGGCGCCGACGAATAGCTCTCGTTGGCTGCTCGAGCCTCGCGGGCCTCGGCTCGATACACCAGCCGAGCCTTCCGTACCTCAGCGAGCTTCACCCGGGCCAGGGCAAGTACGGAGTCGCGCATCGCGGCGAGCTCGGGGGTGAGCTCGGCCTTCACACGGCCCCAGTACTTCGCCTGCTCCTGCGCCTTCGCGATTTCCTCCTGGTACCCCTCGATCATGTGTCGCTGGAGATCGCGAAGCTCAAGCTCCATGTGCTTGAGAGCCTCTTCTACCTCTCCCTCGTGACCTTCCGTATGCACCTGAACGCGCCAACCGTCATCGCTCGGAGCGATCACGACGTAGCCCTCGTCATCGCTCCCGTACGTCCAACCGGCCGCGTCCGTCGAATCGTTCACCTCGATGACGATCGGTACCTTCAGTTCGCCCTCCGGCATCGCCCACGTCCACGATTGACTCGGACGTGCCCGAACGTGAACCGACCTCTCCGGACGGGTCCTCGGGAGCACGTCTAGGAGGAGCGGCTCGCCGCCCCGCGACACCTCGATGACGACCGGCTCGCCGACGACCATCTCGTTCAGACGCACCTTGAACTCCGGGCTTCCCGGCGCGGCGCCGTCCAACGAGACGATCAGATCGCCGACCTCGATCCCGCCCTCTTCGGCCGGGCTACCGACGACGACGGAGCTGATGAGCATGCGGTACTCGCAATCGTCTTCGGTGTTGTTACGACACTCTCGATGGGTCTCGAGGCCAACGCCCAGCCAGGCCTTGGGTGGCTTCTCAGCTTCGCGCGCCTGTGGGGCGTAGCGTGGCGTGGGCGCCACTCTCGGCGCGGCATCCGGCTGCTCGGGCTGCTGGGCGAGGAGGGCCTCCGCGCCAAGCACGCTCGCCGCAGCCGCAGCGAAAACGATGAACCTCATATTCGACTTCTGCATCGATCCTCTATCTAGAACCTTTATCTATCCGTCCAGTTTGCTTCCCCGAGCTACCTGTACTCGAGCCCTGCGAGTCGAACCGTGCCTTCGAAACCGTCCGCCAGGGCATCCCGCTCCTCGACGAGCTCGAAAAGGAGGTTGTTGATCGCCGGATCGGCCGGGGATCTCGCCAGCTCCTCACGCGAGGCAAGGATCAGAGCGTCCAACCTCGCCAACCGCGCTGCCGCGGCCGCCGGATTCTCCATCAGATTTCCCGAGCTCACGGGCCGGGTGCGGAGTCCCTCCAGCTCTGCAACCGCATCGTAGTACCGCCCTGACGCGAACGGAGACGCCGTCTGCGGACCGACCGCCACCGGCTCCCCGACGTACGGAAGGGCATCTCCGGCGGCGACCGACGTGGCCGCACCATCCGGACCACCGGTCAGCGCGAGCCCCGCGGCGATCCCTCCGGCGAACACGAGCATCGCGGCGGCCGCTTGAGCTGGCCAAGCAGCGAATACGCCCAGGCGCCGGAACGGGATGACCTGCCGCTCGTCAGGCAGCTTTGCCTCGATTCGCTCCCACTCGCCCTCCGGCGGCTCGATCTCGCCCAGGCCCGACAGGGCCATCAGCATGCGCCGCATCCGCGAGTGCTCCAGACCACAGATCTCGCACGTAGCCAGGTGCGTCTCCGCGTCCGGATGGAGCTCCGGCTCCTCGAGCACCGCCGAAATCATCTCGAGCGTCAGGTGCTCCGACTTCGTTTCAGTCATTGTAGGCCATTCCCTGCTTCGCTGGTGACGGCGGACGGGGCGATGAACTGCCGCATTCGCGCGCGCGCCTTGTGAAGCTGTGATTTAGAGGTGCCGGAAGCGATCCCCAGCTCCTTACCGATTTCCTCATGTGTCCAACCCTCGACGTCGTGCAGCACAAGCACGCGCCGGTATCCGTCCGGCAATCTGTCCAGCGCCTCGCTCAGGATCCGGCGGCTGATCACGGCATCGTCCGACGGTTTCTCGTACGTCGGAAACCCGACCGCCGACCGCTCTACCTCCGGCCGCTTCGTGCGTCGACGCAACCGGTTGAGGGCCACATTGGTCGCCAATCGATGAATCCATGTGCCGAACGCCGCCTCGCCACGATAGAGGTGAATGCGCTCGAACGCCCTCACCCACGCGTCTTGGGACAGATCGGCAGCGAGGTCATCGTCGCCTGCCAGCCGCCGCACCACGGCGTAAACCCTCCGCGAATGAGCTTCGTACAGATGGCTCATCGCGATTCGATCGCCTGCCTTGGCGCGGTCTACGAGTGCCTGCTCTTCCACCCGAGTCCTTTACTTTTGTCCGTCCATTCGACGCCTGGCAGCGCGGTTTGGTTGCCCGTGCCGCGCCGGGAATCGGGCGTCTACTCCTCCGATTTCGCCGCGTCCGGCTCGCGCGGAATCAGGAGAGGCTCCTCCGATCGCGTCTGGATCAGCGATTCGGCGAACGTCTGACGCTCCTCCAGCAGCCGCATACGCTCCGAAATACCTTCCAGCGTTGCAGTTAGTCGCTCGGAGTCATGGGTGCCCTGACCGGCTCTTCGATCCTTGAGCATCTGCTCGAGCAGGGCGGAGGCCTGCTTGGAGACCGGCTTCAGCAGGATGACCGCCCCGACCACGAGGATCAGCGTGACGGTAACGATCATCGGCGCGAGGATTTCCAGTTCTTCCATCTTCAGAATCTCCCGGCTTGAAGCTACCGGCGCAGGCTCACGTCCTCACGCCCCCTCCGCAAGCGGTGCGCGGGCCACGAGGCGTGGCGCGATCGCGGTCGCGGCGACCGCGATCAGGACGCCGGCTGCCGCATCGATGGCATAGTGATACCCGCCCCAGATGGTTCCGATCGTGAGCGCCAGCACGGGCACGGCGGCGAAAAAGAACGGCCTCTCGTCCTCCAAGCCCGCGGCAAACCATGCGGCTACCGTCCCGGCGACGTGGGAGCTCGGGAAGGCGGTCCCCTTCGACGAGGCGGCCGCGAGCATGTTGCGCGTGAAAGTGCCGAAGCTGCCATCTGTGAGCGGCCCCTCCAGTGCGCCGAACCAATACCTCGGGCCCGCCACGGGAAAAGCGACAAACCACAAATAGCAGACGATGAAGGCGAGGGTGACGGTGACCGAGAAGCGGTGAAAACCGGCCACACCCGTCGCCCGCCACGCCGCGATGGCCAGGAAGGGGATGACGAAGTAGTACGTCAGGTAGCCGAGCTGCATGAACTCGGAGAGCCAGAACCAGGGCAGCCAGTTGATGGCCTCCTGGCTGATCTGGGAACCGAAGACGCCGATCTCCCAGCTCTGGACGATCGAATCGAACAGAGTGGTTGTGTGGAATGTCGGGGTCAGGACCGCCAGCTCCTTGTAGTACAGGGGCGTAGCGATCACCGGGTACAGAAGCCGGAAGAACCTTCCCACCGGACCCGTCGGCAGAGGCCTGCGGGCTGCCCAGAGAATCAGGACTATCGCGGTCGCGTGCAGTCCGGTAATGGCGAGCCCCCATCCCCCCGCCACCAGCCCGAAGACGGCTGTCAGGCCGATATAGGTGAGGGCCAACCGGTCGATGGCGAGCAGGCCCGTGGCGTCGTCTCTGCCTGTCATCTCACAACCACCCGGCGTCGCGGTACCAGCGCACGGTCTTCGCCAAACCCTCCGGCAGAGCCACCTCGGTGCGCCACCCGAACGTCTCGCGCGTCGGTGCCGTATCGCACGTCCATCCGTGCCGGCTCAGGTCGATCGCGTTTCGCTTGTCGAGCGGCGGATCCTTCCTCAACAGGCGGGCCGCGGTCTCCGCTACGGCGCCGATGGAGATGAAAACGGTCGCCGGCAGCGAGACGATGCGGATCTGCCGATCGAGAGCGGCGGCAAGACCATCGCGCACATCGGTCCACTCGTACTGCCCTTCCTCCGCTACCGGGAACGGTCCGATCGCGTGGGGCGCCGTTCCTGCCGCGACCGTGAGACTCGCCGCGTCGGTCACGTAGATCGGCTGCAGCGGCGGACCGCCGGCCGGCGCCACAAGCCATCCGCGACTGGCTGATTCGAACAGGGGGAACATGTCGGTGTCCCGCGGCCCGTAGATCCCCCCTGGCCGCAAGATGACGATCTCCATCTTCTCCTCGAACAGTCGCACGAGCTCCTCGCCCCGGAGCTTGCTCGCGCCGTACGCGGAGATCGGGCCGGTCCCGCCGTCCGGTCCCCGTGCCGCAAGGCTGCTGACGAGAACGAAGCGTCTCACGCCAGCGGAGGCGGCCGCTTCCGCCAAGCGGCCGGCGCCGGTCGCGTTTACCTGGAAGTACTCGGTCTCGCGCGGCGCTCGGGTGATCCCGGCGACGTGAACCACGGTGTCGATCCCCTCCAGGGCCGATCGCACGCCCTCGGTGGCGTGGACGTCCCACTCCGCGAGCTCCACGCCCAGGTCGTTCAGCCGACTGGCATCGCTCGTCGCCCGCACCGTGCAGCGAACCGAGTGTCCCTGATCGACCCAGGCGGCCGCGACCTGGCCGCCGAGAAAGCCGGTCGCGCCGGTGATGAGGGTGGTAGGCATCGTCATGTCGCGCACCCGATCACGAGACGAGGGGTCCGTCGTACAGGCGGTAACGCTTGTAGATGCGGGCCCCCATTCGCTCCAGGGGCTTTCGGATCATGTCGTTGTCCTCGAGCACCCAGGAGAACTCGCCCCGATCGATTCCCTGGACGTTGCCGCCGCGGAAAATGCCGAGGTAGAAGAGCGCGTCGAGGCCGCGGCCGCGGTACTCCTCTCGCACGCCGAGGGTGAGCACGCGGAGGCGGTCGACCTTTCGGCGCAGCCATAGGGCCTTGAGGATCCCGAACGGCAAGAGCCGGCCGTTCAGGTGCTTGAGCACCTGATTCAGGTCGGGCAGGGCCAGAGCGAAGCCCACCGGCCGCCCCTCCGGGTCTTCGCCGATCAGCGCTAGACGAGGATCCAGAACCGGCTTCAACTCCTTTGCCATATGGTCGATCTCCTCGTCGGTCATCGGCACGAACCCCCAGTTACGCTCCCACGCCGAGTTGTAGAGATCCTTGATGATCTCGAGGTCCCGTCCGAAATCGCGCTTGCTCAACGGCCTGACCTTCACTCCCGTCCGTCGCTCTACGGCTGCCGCGGCTCGCGCCAGATACTCCGGCGGCTGGCCCGCATGGAGGTAATAGGCGACCAGCGTCTTGGAGGGCCTCAAGCCGTAGGCGAGCATCTGCTCCTCGTAGTACCGCGGATTGTAGTTCATCAGAACCGCGGGTGGATCGTCGAACCCCTCGACGAGCAAGCCGGCCTGCTCGTTCGTCGAAAAGCTGGCCGGCCCTCGCATCCCCTCCAGCCCACGCTCGGCAAGCCAAGCGGCGGCGGCCTCGAGCAGGGAGGCGGAAGCAGCCGCATCGTCTTCGCACTCGTAGAACCCGAAGAACCCGATCCTCTCGCCTTGGAACTCCTCGTGGCGCCGGTTTCGGATCGCCGCCACCCGGCCGACGGGCCGACCGTCTCGGAGGGCGAGAAATGCCTGCACCTCGGAGTGTCTGTAGAACGGATGGCGCTCCGGGTTCATCATCACACGCATATCGTGCAACAGCGGTGGGACCCAGGTGGGATCACCCTCGTAGATCGACCACGGGAGTCGGATGAAGGCCTCCATGGTGTCGCTCTGCGGCGTCGCCGGTATGACGGAGACGGCTGGGGCCGGGAGGCTGGCGCCTGGGGCGTCCGGGCTCGTGCCGGGGGCGGTGTTCTGACTCAACGGGCGGCGATTCGGGCTCGTCAGGTGAGCGTCTCGAGACCTGCTGCCTACACGACCTGGAGCTTCTTGCCGATCTTCTCGATGCACTCGAGAACGAAATCCAGCTGCTCCTCGGTATGGGTCGCCATGTAGCTCGTGCGGAGGCGGCAGCTCCCTTCGGGCACCGCGGGCGGTACGACCGGGTTCGTAAACACTCCCGCGTCGAACAGCTCGCGCCAGAACCGGAAGGTCTTGTCCATGGGCCCGACGAGCACAGGGATGATCGGGGTCTCCGTGGGTCCGATCTCGAAGCCTATCGTTCGAAAGCCCTCGGTCATCTTGTGGGTGTTCTTCCACAGCTGTTCTCGCCGCCACGGCTCGGCCCGGATGATCTCGAGTGCCTTGAGAACCGTGGCGACTGCGGCGGGCGGCATGCTCGCACTGAAGATCAGAGCTCGAGAGTTGTTGCGGAGGTACTCGCAGATCGTGGCGCTGCCGGCCACGAAACCCCCGATGGAGGCGAACGACTTGGAGAAGGTTCCGGTGATCAGGTCGACGCGCTCGGTGAGGTCGAAGTGGGCCGCCGTGCCGTCGCCCACCGGCCCGACCACGCCGAGTGAGTGGGCGTCATCTACGATCAGTCCGGCTCCGTACTCCTCACGAAGCTGGACGAGGCTCGGGAGATCGGCCAGATCACCCTCCATGCTGTACACGCCATCGACGGCGATCAGCTTGCCTCGCTCCTCCTTCTCCGCGGCCAGCATCTGGCGCAGCTTGCCGTAGTCGCCGTGATTGAAGCGCTGGACCCTTCCGAAGCCCAGCCGGGCGCCATCCTGGATGCAGGCGTGGTCCAGCTTGTCGACGAAGACCGTGTCGTTCCGTCCGATCAGCGCCGAGAGGGTCCCCAGGTTCGTCAGATAGCCCGTGCTGAAGACGAGCGCCGCCTCCTTGCCGACGAACTGCGCGAGCTCCTCCTCGAGCCGATCGTGCAGGTCGAGGTTCCCGTTCAGGAACCGGCTGCCCGTATTGCCGCTGCCGTATCGGTCGAGCGCCTCTCGAGCGGCTTCCAGGATGCGCGGATCGTGGGTCAGGCCCATGTAGTTGTTGGACCCGACCATGACCTTTCGCTCGCCTTTGATGACGACGGTCGTGTCACACGACTCCTCGATCGGCTGAAAGTACGGATACAAGCCGATCTCTCGGAGCTCGAGGGAGGTAGTGAAGTTCTCGCACTTAGCGAAAACGTGCATGACGTGTGACCTTTCCGATGGCGGAGCGGAGCACGGGAAGCTACCTGCGGTCAGAGATCGCTGCAATCATGAGCGGATCCCAGCGAGAGGCTGCCGTTGTCGGTGCCGGTCCGAACGGCCTGGCAGCGGCGATCGTCCTCGGACAGGCGGGCCGAAAGGTCACCCTTTACGAGGCAGGCGAGCGGGTAGGCGGAGGTCTGCGCACCGCCGAGCTGACCCTGCCCGGCTTCCGCCACGACGTCTGCTCGGCCATCCATCCCCTCGGGTTCGCGTCCCCGTTCTTTCGCGGTTTGCGACTCGAGGAGCACGGCGTCACCTGGGTACAGCCGGCCGCGCCGCTGGCCCATCCGCTCGACGACGGCACGGCCGTGGTTCTGGAGCGTTCGATCGACGATACCGCGTCGGGTCTGGGTGCTGACGGGGATTCTTATCGGCGGCTCATCAATCCGATCGTCGAGGGCTGGGAGAGGCTGGAGGTCGATCTCCTGTCACCTCTCGGACTTCCGAGGCACCCCTTGACGCTCGCCCGCTTCGGGGGGCTCGCCCTACGCTCCGCCCGGTCGGTGGCAAGGCGCTTCGACGAAGATAGAGCCCGAGCGCTTCTGGCCGGGCTGGCCGGCCACTCCGTCATCCCCCTGGACGCGCGCCCCAGCGCGTCTTTCGGGCTCGTGCTTGCGGCACTGGGCCACGACGTGGGCTGGCCGTTTCCGCGGGGCGGCTCGGAGCGGTTGGCAGAGGGCCTGCAGGCCGTTCTGCGGGACCTCGGCGGAGAGATCGTGACAGAGCGACCCGTCATGAGCCTGGACGACCTGGACGGGGCCGGACCGATCCTCCTCTCTCTGACGCCGCGACAGTTCCTGGAGTTGGCGGGTGACCGCCTCCCGGCACATTACCGAAGGCGGCTGGCCGGCTATCGTTACGGCCCTGGTGCGTTCAAGCTCGACTGGGCGTTGAGCGAGCCGATCCCGTGGCGCGCCTCCGAGTGCCGGCGGGCCGCGACGGTCCACGTCGGAGGAAGCTTCGAGGAGATCGCGAGCTCGGAGCGCGATGCCTGGGACGGCAGGGCAGCCGAGCGACCCTTCGTGCTGCTCGCTCAGCAGAGCCTGTTCGACCCATCGCGAGCCCCTGACGGAAGCCACACCGCCTGGGCCTATTGCCATGTCCCCAGCGGCTCCAGCCAGGACATGACCGATCGGATCGAGGCGCAGGTAGAGCGGTTCGCTCCCGGCTTCCGGGATTGCATACTGGCTCGAAGCGCGCTCGGCCCGGCAGAGCTCGAGGGAAGGAACGCCAACATCGTCGGCGGAGACATCACGGGCGGCGCGAACACCCTCTTCCAGACGCTGGCCCGGCCGTTTCCGGCCAAGCGCCCCTACGCGACGCCTATCCGGGGGATCTACCTCTGCTCGGCTTCGACGCCGCCCGGCGGCGGTGTGCACGGGATGTGTGGCTATCACGCGGCTCGCGCGGCGCTCGCGTCTGGCCACGGACGGCCTCCGGTTGAAAGATAGGTCCTGAGACGCGACGCACCCCCGTCGGATCCACACCTCAAGATCGTTAGCGAATCGTCTCGAAAGGAGCCCCACATGCAGCGTTGGAGTCGCCGAGAGTTCGTGTCGGCCTCAGGTAGCGGAATGCTCGGAGCAGCGGTCGTCGGACCTCGGAACATCTGGCCCGACGAGCGGGCGATGGCCCGTGCCGAGCGCCGAACGGACAGCTTCGCCCTGCTGCGCCGCGAGCAGGGGTCTCGCAGGAACCAACTGCCCGAGCCGGCCGACTTCCATCGTCTGCCGCTCTCCTGGTACAAGGGCAAGGTCCGGCAGCTGAAAGCCGCCGCGGCGGAGCGTGGCGTAGATTCGGGCATCTTTCTCACCCGCCGCTGGAACATCATCTACGCCACCGGTCTGTTTCACTCGACCACCGAGCGCCCGTTCGCCTGCTTTCTCCCGATGGATCAGGACGACGCACTCATCTGGCTGAATCCGTACCTGGATCAGCAGCTGGTCAACGACTGGTGGACGACGGACTCCAACGCCTACTTCGACTACCACCACGCGCGTGACGGCTTTCCGAGCCGGGGCGAGGTCGTGCAGGGAGATACGGTCAACCTGTACCGCTGGTGGGGCGAGACACTCGAGCGACTCGGGTACGGCGGCGGCACCATCGGCCTCGATTCCGGAGGCTTGGCCGAGATCGGCGTGCTTCCCGGCCAGGAGAACGCGACCCGGCTCGACATGTGGGGAGAGATCGAGACCCCGGAGAAGAAGCGACCGGAGGGCGGGTCGTTCGGCGAGATGGCCACGGCCATGCCGAATGCCTGGTTCGTCGACATCAACGACATCATGATCCGAAACCGGATCGTCAAGGACGAGATGGAGAACCGGCTCACCCAGCTCGCCGAAGACTACTGGTCCGAGATCCACGCTTTCGCTCGCAACTACCTTCTCGAGCGCGGCCTGGAAGCGATCGATTGGGAGGTCGCCAACGCCGCGAGACTCTGGGGGACGAGCCGGATCATGCAGGACATCCCACACAACGGAGAGCCGCACGGGGCGGTCGGCATCTCGGTCGGGGTCGGCTGCCGGACGGGCCGCACGACCGCCTATCCCCACCCGAACCAGATGTTCTGGAGACGGGTTCAACCCGGCGACGCGCTACAGATCTCGGGCGTCGTCCGGGTGGGCGGATACGGAGGCGAGCTGTACCGCTCGTTCCTCGTCGCGCCCTGGACGGAGTGGCAGCAGCGGGTGTGGGAGGTGCACACGCGCACCTACTACATCCAGGCGGAGGAGTCCTTCGCGGGCAACGTCTGCTCGAACGTCGCCAAGGCCGTTCACGACTACCAGGTGGAGAACTCGGTCGAGCACCTGGTCTACCACCGTCCTGGACATGGCGAGGGGATGGAGGGCCACCAGCCCCCCTACCATGCCCTGGGAGACTACACGGTGATGAGAGAGGGCATGCACTTCTCCAACGAGCCGGGTCTGTACGATCCGGAGAACGGCTTCGGCTTCAACCACTCCAACAACATCCTCGTAGGCAGCGAGACGGGACTCCAGATGGGCACCACTCCGGCCACGAAGGAATGGTGCTTTCTAGAGCTCTAGGGCTGCCGTGAGCGCTGCCGTTACGAACGAGAAGTACGACCTCGTGGTGATCGGTGGCGGGACGGCGGGTCTGGTCGCGTCGGCCGGCGCGGCCAGCCTCGGTGCTCGGACCGCGTTGGTCGAGCGCCACCGTCTCGGTGGCGAATGCCTCTGGACGGGGTGTGTGCCCAGCAAGGCACTCATTGGCTCCGCGCGGCTTGCCGACCTCATGAGGCGGGCCTCCGAGTTCGGCATCGAAGACCGGCAGCTCGATTCCACGCGGCACTCGGCTGTGCTCGAGAGCGTCAGGGAAGCGCGAGCCCGGGTCCAGCCTCACGATGATCCGGACCGTTTCCGGGGACTAGGCGTCGACGTGCTCGAAGGCACGCCCGCTCGGTTTCTCGCGCCCGACCGGGTCGAGGCCGGAGATCGAGTTCTGCGGGGCCGACGATTCCTGATCGCGACCGGGAGTCGACCGGCGATTCCGCCGATCGCGGGCCTCGAAGAGACCGGCTACTACACCCACGAATCGGCCTTCGAGGATACCGCCCTACCTGCCTCGGTGATCATCCTGGGCGGAGGACCGATCGGGATCGAGTTCGCGCAGGCCTACCGGCGGCTCGGCGTAGATGTCACGCTCGTCGAGATGGCTCCGCGTATCCTGCCGCAAGAGGACAGCGAGCTCGTGGCCGGGCTCGAGGATCGACTTCGCGGCGAGGGCATCACGATCCTAACGGGGCACAGCGCCACTGGTGCCGAGCGGCACGATGGACAAGCCTCGTTGCTCGTAGCTCCGGTGGAAAGGCCGCGAGGAGACAGCCTTCGTGTAAGCGCCGAGCGCATCTTCGTCGCGGCCGGAAGAAGTCCGAACGTCTCCGAACTCGATCTGGAAGCCGGCGGCGTCGATACGGATCGAGATGGCATTCGTGTCGACAGTAGGCTCCGTACGACCCGGCGTCATATCTTCGCGGCCGGAGATGTGACGGGCGGCCTCCGATTCACTCACGTAGCCGACCACGAGGCTCGCTCGGTGCTGCGCAACGCCCTCTTTCCGTTTGGTGCGCGGGTCGACTACTCGGTCGTCCCCTGGACCATCTTCACGGACCCACCGCTCGCTCGGGTGGGTCTGACGGAGGAGGAGGCGCGGGTTCGCCACAGGAACGTACAGGTGTATCGTTACGATACCGCCGGTTTGGATCGGGTGATCACGGACCGGGAATCGGGAGGACTCGTCAAGTTGATCACGGACACGCGGGGACGATTGCTCGGAGGGCACGTGCTGGCGCCCTCCGCCGGGACGATGATCGTGGAGGTGGCGTTGGCCATGCGGCACGGGCTCCGGGTCTCGGACCTGTCGGGCCTTATCCACCCGTATCCGACCATGAGCGAGGGGATTCGACGTACTGCGGATATGTACTACCGAGCCAAGCTGACCGAGAACTCGAAGAAGTGGTTGGACCGGTATTTCCGGTTCACCCGCGGGCTGCGCTCATGATGGGCAGGGCCGGCCGGTTTCATAAGGACTCGATCGTGTTGTTCGCGGCGTTGTTCGTCGCCGCCCCGGCAGGCGCGGTACCGGGCTCGTTCCAGGAGGACGCCGCCCCGCTGCATGCGCCGGCCGCGGTCCGCTGGGAACCCGCTAGCCCCACCGATGGCTCGGCACTGGCGATCACCGTCGAGCTGCCGGAGGATGGCGGGAGCGTGGCGGTGGCGGCGGAGCTCGGTGGCCGCCCGGTGCGTTTCGGTCGACTGGCCGGAGCTTGGTTCGGCCTGGCACCGCTTCCAAGCGACGAATCGGGTCCGACCGAGTTGAGCGTCACTACGAGCCGGCCGGGCGAGCCGCCCGTGGAACAGCACTGGACGCTTCAGGTGAGGCCCCACGTATATGGAGAGACCGAGTTGAGCGTGGCTCCTCAGTTCACTAACCCACCGGCGGATGTGATGGAGCGGATCGACCGGGAGCGCGAGCTGGTCCGCTCTACTCTGCGCCAGGTGACTCCCGATTGGCTGATCGATGGGAACTTCGTTCGACCTCGCAATACGCGCATCACGAGCCCGTTCGGTCAGAAGAGGGTCTTCAACGGCGAACTGCAGAGCCGTCACTGGGGCGTGGACCTGGCGGGAGATGTCGGAGCCGAGGTCCACGTGGCCGGACGCGGCCGGATCGCGATCGCCCGCAACCTCTATTACGCGGGCAACGCCATTTACGTGGATCACGGCCTCGGGGTGTTCAGTGGATACTACCACCTATCGCGAATCGATGTGAGCGAGGGCGACGTCGTCGAGAGGGGACAGGTAATCGGTCAAGTGGGCGCCACCGGTCGAGTCACCGGCCCGCACCTCCACTGGAGCTTCTTCGTCGACGCGGAGAGACTCGACGCGCGCAGCCTGCTGGACCTCAGGGTTCCGGAGACGCCGAGGCCATGATGAAGATCGGACTGATCCTCAGCGGCGGAGCCTCTCTCGGCACCTATACGGCCGGCGCCGTTACCGAGCTGTTGGCCGCACTCGGCCGAAATCGCAACCGGGAACCCGTGCAGGTCGGCGTGCTGGCCGGAGCGTCCGCCGGAGCGCTCACCGCCGCCGTGGCCGCCCGTGCGCTCGTCGTTAATCCCAACCTCCTTCCATGGATCGGCAAGGCATGGATCGAGGGCATGGATGCCTCGCTGCTCCTGCGCTCGAGCCGCGCAACCCGCACCTCGCTCCTGGACGCCGACGTGCTGGACGAGATCAGTCGAGCCCTCGTCACCGCCGATCCGGCGGCCGATGACGAACCGTCGCCCCTTCTGGCCGATACGCTCGGGCTGGGACTGACGCTGTCGAACCTGCACGGCGTCGAATACGAGCTCTTGCAGGGCTACCTCAACCGGAGCGAACAGTCGTTCGGCACGCGGATGTTCGATGATTGGATCAGCTTCGAGCTCGATCGAGATGATGCGGCCGGCGCAGCCGTGTGGGATGAGATCCGTCGGGCAGCAGTGGCTTCTGCCAGCTTTCCATTCGCCTTCCCGCCTCGGCGACTCGACCGACGAGGAAGCGATTACGCCGGCTCCGTGCTCGCCGAGCTCGGCGACATCGGCATGTGGTACACGGACGGCGGGCTCTTCAACAACGAGCCGGTGCGTCTGGCGAAGCGGCTCGTGGTGAGGTCCGGCCAGGAGGACGACGACTGGCGATTCATCTTCGTCGACCCCTCCCTCCAAGCCGGCCCGGTGGGCGAGCCGTCGGCGATCCCGGAGGCCGGTCCGCGGTCGGCCGTCGACGTCGCGGGCTTGCTGAGCCGCGCCTTCCTAGGACAGGGAAGCTCCAAGGATTGGATCCGGGCGAACCGAACGAACGAGCGCCTGGTGATCCTGGACTCGATCGTAGAATGGCTTCCCGAGATCGCAGACTCCCTCACCGACCCGGACGCCTTCGAGCTGGGCCGGACGGTGGGCGAGCTGGCCGAGGGCGTTTGTGAGCGGCGCTTGGCCTGCGGCGGGCGTGGCTCCGCCGGTCGCGCGACCGAGGCCGGAGGCGCTGATCCGGTTCTCGAGCTCCTCGAGGAGAGCCTCGACCGGATCGAACGACGGTATCCGGACGTCCTCTCGCAAGTCGGCACGCGGGCGGCCCGCAGCCGGCTCTCCAAGCTCATCTTCCTGATCGAGGCGGCCGGCGGCCTCGACGACAAGGAGCCGCTCCCGCTCTATCTGGTAGCTCCACCCGATCGTCTGGCCGGAGATTTTCTTGGCAACTTCGGCGGCATCTTCCGGCGGGAATGGCGAGAGGCGGACTTTCGGGCCGGTCGACGAGACGCACGGGATCTCATCGAGAGCGGGCTGCACGACGTGATCAGCTACGAGCCGGATCCGGACGCCGCCTATGCGGTTCCGGAGCTGGACGCATCCATGGCGGCGCTCAGCTCGGCGCAGCGTGGACGTCTCGAGGAGCTCGTCGAGTCGGTGGTGGATCGAGCGGTCGGCGAGCTCGACGCGGGCTTCCTGGCCGGCGTTTTCGGCTTCGCCTGGAAGCCGGCGCTGCGCCGCTGGGCTACGCGCCGCGCGCTGGAGACGCTGGAGTCGGCGACCTGACTACTCGCCTATCTCCAGCAACACCTTCAGGACGCCCGGCCGGGCCGCATGCTCGAGTGCCTCCTCGCCGCGCTCGAGCGGATACGTCGCCTGCACGAGGGCTTCTACGTCCACCTGACCTCCCTCCAGCAACGAGAGCGCTGGCTCGAACGGCCCGCAGCGGGATCCGATCACCGTGATCTCGTCGACGACCAGGGAAGTCGCATCGATCGAGGGATGACCAGCATAGGTGCTCTTCAGCACCAAGGCCCCGCGAGGGCGTAGCGCCGACCGGGCGAGCGCGAATCCGGCGGGGTTGCCCGTGCACTCCACTGCCAGGTCGTATGCGCCGGCCTCTACCTCTTCGACGGACCGCGATTCGATCCCCCAGCCGTCCAGCAGCTTCCCGGCCGCTCCCCTGCCGGTCGTGACGACCCTCGGATTGCACCCTGTGAGGGCCAACGTCTGAGCGATCAGCAGACCGAGCTTGCCGGCGCCGACGATTAGCACCCGATCCCCCTCATCGATCGCCACCCGGCTCTGGATCGCCAGAGCGGCCGCGAGTGGTTCCGTGAACACCGCCGCAGCGGACGACACGCCGTCCGGAACGAGGTGTAGATTCGAGATCGGAAGGCAGAGGTGCTCGGCGAACGACCCATCTCGGCCCATGATGCCGAGGACCGAGCGCTCTTCGCAGTGGATACGGCGCCCTGCTTTGCAGGAGGCGCACGTCCCGCAGGCGACGTTGATCTCCCCGACAACTCGTCGCCCCGACAACTCGGCTTTCGTGGAATCCGAGACTCCGGAGCCAGATCGCTCGACGACACCGACGAACTCGTGTCCGAGGATGCCGGAGTGGGGCCGGTAGCCGCCGAGGATTTCGAGGTCGGTGTTGCAGATGCCCGCCTGGAGGACCCGCACGAGCGCTTCGGCCGGGGCCGGTTCCGGGACGGGCAAATCGTCGCGGAAGCGCAGCCGCCCTTCGTTCAGCCAGAGTCCCTTCAAGCGGGGACGGCCACCTTCGGATCGTATGCGGCGAGCCGGCCGGCCAAGGCCGATGCCATGACCGTGTACGGGCTCGCCAGATAGACCCTCCCCGGACCGCTCCGGCCCGGGAAGTTCCGGTTGATCGAGCTGACGGTGACCTGGTCGGCGGACGTGCTCACCCCGGGGCCGGCGTTGATGCAGGCACCGCAGCCCGGAGCCAGGACCGTAAAGCCGGCCTCCCGAAACAGTTCTTCGTAGCCGCGGCCCCGGGCGTACTCCTCGACGTCGATCGAGCCGTACTGGATGTACGCCGCGACCGTGTCCGGCACCGTGATGCCGCCCTGAACGGCCTCACGGGCCACCTCGGCGTACATGTCGAAGTCCTCCCGCTTCCCTCCGGTGCAGGAGCCGGCGAACACGATGTCGATCGGCACGCTAGCTTCGATCTCGTCCAGAAAGACCCCGTTTCCCGGATCGCCCGGCTGAGCCACCATGGGACGCAGAGCAGAGGCGTCGATGTCGAGCGTCCACTCGTACTGCGCGCCCTCATCGCTGTCCGCGCCCGCGAGGAGACCCTCCGCCTCGTCCGGCGACATGCCGCGGCGCTCGACCAGCCAGTCCACCGTGCGCCCGTCCGGCGCCACGATCCCGGTGAACGCGCCCACCTCGGCCGCCATGTTCGTGAGCGTCGCTCGTTCATCGATGCTCAGCGCCTCCACCGTCTCGCCGCAGTACTCGATGATCTTCCCGATCGCGTCTCCGCCCTTCACGTACGGATGCCTGAGGATCTCGATCATCAGGTCCTTGGCGGTCACGTTCTCGGAGAGCTCGCCGGAGATGCGGATACGAACGCTCGGCGGCACCTGAAGCCGCACGTCCCGCGTAGCCCAGGAGTTCACGATCGCCGACGTTCCCACCCCGAACGCGACGGCGCCGACGCAGCCGGAGTGCGGCGTATGTGAATCGCTGCCTACGATGACTGTTCCCGGCAAGGCGTAACGGTCCTGGACCATGACGTGACAGATCGCCTCGCTCCCTACGCGATCCGGAAGCTCCCCGTGCAGGCGGATCCCCTGACGCTCGGCGAACTCGCGCTGCCGGTCGTGCAGCGCGTGCGCCGCGTCCAGCAGGCCCTTCTGGATTCTCTCTTCGGTCATCACCTGGTCGAGGAAGGCGAGGTGGTCGCGAAAGAACAGCACGCTCTCCCTCTCGTTCACGTCGGCATCCTCGCCGGCGAAATCCTCCCAGAAGGTGGATGCCATTGGCGTCACGTACTCGTGGCTGAACCGTAGATCGGTCCGAACGAAGCCCGTGTCGCCGGGCTTCACAGCGTCCACGCCGATCTCATCGGCCGCCAGATCCGTCACCCAGTGGCGCGCCAGGATCTTCTCGGCCAGGGTCATCGGTCCCGGCGGCGTGCGGATCTCGGGGACCTGGACCAGCCCCTTTAGGCGCGCGACGGCGTAATCGAGCAGCCCCCCGTACTCGACGATGTCCCGCTCGATCTGCCCGGCGTCCGCGATGAACGTCTCGAGCGCCATCTCCTCGCCCGCCCGGATCTTGTCGATCAGCGAGAAGTCGGTCGACGCCAGGATTCCGCGGTTCTGGCAGTTCTCGCGATAGATGCGTTCGATGTTCTCCGCGATGACGATGCGGATCCCCGCCGCCTGCTCGGCGAACGGCGCTGCCTCGCGGCTCGATCCCTTTCCGCGACGCTTTCCGGACACGGAACAGACGAAGCCGCCGTTCTTCACGTCGTTTCGGCCGATCGGCTGCTCACCCTGACAGCGCAGTCCGACGTAGGGGTACTCGCCGAGCTTCTCGTCGTAGTAGTAGCAGACCCAGCCGGGCGTGATCTCGTCGGTCGAGATGTCATCTCTGAGAGGGATCGACGGATCCCAATCCAGATCCTCCCCCTCGAGTTGACGGCGGATGAGGTCGGGATCCTCCGTCAGGAACAGAATCCGGCCCTGTAGCCGGACCGTGTCCGGCAGCTTGGCTATGTCGCGTTCAAGCAGCTTGGTGAGCATCTCTTCTTCCGTGTATTCTCGGTGTCCTGAATTGTCGTGTTTGGCGGCGGCGCACTAGCCGGCCATTCGCTCTCCCAACTCCTCCAGACTCGGATACTCATCGAGCGCCGCGAAAACATCCAGCGCGTAGGGCACCTTTCCGAACGGAGCGCTGACCTGCACCCCTTCGACGAGCTCTTTCACCTCAGCCAGCATCTCCCGGGCGATCGTGCATCCCTCCGCCCGAGCCTCGTCCTTTCCCAGTTCCTGCGCCGCCTTCATGCGCTCCAGATAGCGCTCCGGAACGTCGATCCCGGGCACCTCGCTGTTCAGGAACTCGGCGTTTCGCAGGCTTACGAGAGGCCAGATTCCCGCGACGATCGGGATCCGCGTCCCGTCCTTCTCTATTCTATCCAAGAAGCTGACGAGGGTCTCGACGTCGAAGACGGGCTGCGTAACGCCGAACTCCGCCCCCGCCTCTACCTTCCAGTACCAGTGCTCGATCTCACGCTCGAAGTCGACGGCGCCGGGATTGACGCCGACCCCGACGACGAATGAAGTCGAGCTTCCCAGGGCGTTTCCTCCGAGATCAAGCCCCCGGTTCAGGCGGGAGACGAGGTTCGTCAGGCCGACTGAATCGACATCGAAGACCGCGGTCGCATCCGGATACGGGCCCATCTTCGGTGGGTCCCCCGTGATGATGAGCATGTTCCTGAGGCCCAGGGCCTCCGCGCCGATCAGGTCGCTCATCATGCCCAGCAGGTTTCGGTCGCGACAGCAGTAGTGAACGACCGTCTCGATCCCCACCTCCCGCTCGATCAGCGACGAGGCCGCAATTACCCCCATGCGCATCATCGCGCGGGCTCCGTCCGGCACGTTCACCGCGTGCCCTCCGGCCTCCTTGAGCCACCGGCAGGCGTCCAACATGCCGGTCGCATCCGCGCCCCGGGGCGGGAGAATCTCGACGCTGGTCACCATCTCGCCGGCTGCCAGCCTCCGGCCCCACGCCGAGCGCTCGGCCAGCGGCAACGGCTCGACCGCCGCGTCGGCGGCAACCTCGGTTGCCCCTGGGACGCCGACCAGCTCCTTGCCGACGGTAACCACCGGGGTCCGCGGCGACACCGCGCGCAGCTGGCTGACCATCTCCCGCGTGTGCTCCGGCGTGGTTCCGCAGCACCCGCCGACGATCCGCACGCCTGCCTGCACCAGCTTGCGTGCGTAGCTGGCCATGTATTCCGGATCGGCCAGATAGATCTTCCGCCCCTGTACCTCGCGGGGAAGGCCCGCGTTGGGGGTCGCCGCGAGCGGTAGGTTCGTGACCTCGGCCATCCGCTGAATCGCACCGAGAATGATCGCCGGGCCTACGCTGCAGTTCAGCCCGATCGCGTCCACCCCCATCCCTTCCAGCTCCTCCGCAACATGCTCCGGCCGGTCTCCGTACGTCGTGTGGCCATCGGTCTGGATCGTCGCCTGGGCCACCACCGGTAGATCGGTCGCCTCCCTGCAGCCCGCGATCGCCTGCCGGATCTCTTCCAGGTCGCTGAAAGTCTCGAGCAGGAATAGATCGACGCCACCGCCCAAGAGGGCGGCCGCCTGCTCCCTAAACGCCTCCCGCGCCTCCGAGCGTGACGTCTCCCCGTATGGCTCCAGGCGGACCCCTATCGGCCCGATGCTGCCACCTACGAATAGGTCATCGCCGGCGACCTCGCGGGCCAGCCTCGCGGCGGCCTCGTTGATCGCGCCCGCCTCGGACTCCAGCCCGTAGCCCCGCAGTCGGAACCGGTTGGCTCCGAACGTGTTGGTTTCGAGGACCTCCGCCCCCGCCTGGCGATACTCGGTGTGGATCTCTTGGATTAGATTGGTGTTGGTGCGGCTGAGGTCGTCGTAGCAGCGGTTGATAAAGACACCACGCCTGTAGATCTCAGTCCCCATCGCCCCGTCGAGGACGATGACCTTGCCGCTGTCGAGAGCTTCGCGGAAGTCCGGCATGCGTGGAGCCTAGCGGTTAGCGACTGGTGAGGGAATGAGCGAGAGCGCGGACCGGCCTACGACACTGGTAACCGGGGGCACTGGCTTCCTCGGCGCAGCGTTCGTCCGCGAGCTGGCGAGACGAGGAGAGTCTGTGGCCGTGCTCGGCCGGAACCCGGACCGGGTGGAGCGGCGCTTCGCCGGAACCTCCGTCCAGGCCCGCCGGGGAGACATCACCCGGCCCGAGACGCTCGAGAAGAGCTTCGCCCACGTGGATACGATCATCCAATGCGTTCAGTTCTCCGGCTTCCCCGTGGAAGATCCCTCTCGAGGTCTCACGTTCTCCGAGGTGGACGGACGGGGCACGTGCAACGTCGTGGAGGCCGCCTGCCACGCCGGCGTTCAACGCTTTATCTACCTCTCCGGCGTGGGCGCAGATCCCTCGTCCGATCGTGCCTGGTTTCGAGCGAAGGGTCTGGCGGAGACGGCGATCCGAGATTCCGGAATGAGCTACTCGATCGTTCAGCCTTCCTGGGTCTACGGCAAAGAGGACCGAAGCCTGAACGTCTTCATCCGGATCATGCGCCTCAACCCGCTGTTCTTTCCCCAGATCGGCGACGGGCAGCAGCGCCTGAACCCGTTGTATGTGGAGGACCTGGCGGCGGTCGTGGCCAATCTCGCGCTCGGCGAAGCCATGCAGGACGGAACCTTCGAGCTGGGCGGACCGGTCACGTACACGCTCGACGAGATCCTGAGGGTCACAATGGAAGTCACGGGTCTGCAGCGCCCGATCATCCATTTTCCGGTGTCGCTGGTCAAGGCGGGCGCCGCCTTCGCGGAGCTGCTCCCAGGTCAGCTGCTCTCTCGCGACGCGGTCGATTTCGTGGCCCAGGGGGCGGTAGCGGACAACACCCACTTTCGGGAACTCTTCTCGCACCGGCTCACTCCGCTCGCCGACGGGCTAGGGGCTTACGTGTAAACAGTTAACTGTCACGATGCCTCTTACGACCGATCTTGCCGGCGCTGTTCCTTTATTTCGCTCTTTTGGTTACATTTTGCGGTCAAGCGGGACGTCAGACTCGTGGCAGTCGCTCCAAGGCGTCCGAGGCGGGGATCGGGTTGGTGCTACAGGCTGCTTGTACGCCTGCCAAACGTGGCCCGGCTCCGCGGACCACCGTATAAACAAAGGGCATCTATCTTGCTGCGGGAGCACGCGGTACTTGCGTGATTCCCTCTAATGACACAAACTTGCGTCGACGCGGTGTAGTGTGCCCGAGGGCAGACACATCGCGAACGGCGATGAGCCCGTATGCTCTCCCGTCCCATCCGTGACAACGGCATTTAACTCGGGACGAACTGAAGCAAGGAGGAAACCTGACATGTTCGGCTACAAAACACTCCGCTCGCTCCTGATGGCGGCTGTTGTCATGGTGGCCATCCCGTCGGCCGCGAACGCTCAAGCCTATACGTCGAAGATCTGGTCGTTCGACGTGGGCGGTGGTTATGCGATTCCGCTTGGCGGCCTCAGCGACATCGCGAAGGGCGGCCCCATGATCGAGGTCGGCTTCGGCTACGCCGTAAGCGAGCTGGTCGGTCTTCGACTCGGTACCGAAATCGATCTGCTCAAGGGCCAGGACGTCCTGGTCGCCACTCCGCTCAGCAGCGATTTCGACGGGGGGGGACCCAACATCACGATCTGGCACCTGAATGGCGGCATCGACTTCGATTTCATCAACAAGCCCGACAGCAAGTTCAAGTTCCAGCTCTACATGCTTGGCGGGGCGGCGTTCGTGAACTCGCAGAAGGCCGACTTCCGCGACCCCAACCCGACCGACACGCGTGACCTCGGTTGCGAAAACGCGCCGGGCGGCTTCTGCCTGATCGATTGGCAGGACGCTTATCCGGAGTTCAGCGGTGGAATCCGCCTCGGGTTCGAGGTCGGAGACTGCACGCCGGCTCGCGCCCGAGTTTGCGGCGAGATCGGCATCTTCGGTGGCGTGAACATGATCTTCGGTAACGAGGAAGACACGGAGCCGATCACGTCGCTCTACGCCAATGCGTCGCCGTTTGGCAGCTTCCAGACTTTCCCTGTCGGGCTCAACATCCGGATCAACGTCCTCTAGGCTAGAGGTTAGCGCGAGGACATCAACCTCTGAGCTTCAGGCCTCCGCCGATCAAGGGCGCGACCTCCGGGTCGCGCCCTTTTTCTTGCCCGTTGTTCTCGTTCACAGCCCGGGTAGGACGACACCAAGATGACGCCCTCTTCCTCAGGCTCAGGCGGATCGATTCCACATCAGGCGCAGCAGAAACGCGAAGACAAGACCTCCGACGAAGATCAACGCGAGAAGCACGAGGGCCCGCTTGAAGGCGTAGTCGACGACCTCATCGAACGCCGAAGGAACCTGCCCCACCGTGCCAGCGGTGATGGCCGCGAGCTCCTCCATGACGGCGAGCCGCTCCGCGGTGAGCCTCTCCATCACCGCGAGCCGCTCTGCGGTGAGCGCATCCAGCGTCTCGAGCCGCTGACGATCGACCTCACGGAGCGATGCGGCAACCTCGAGGGACATCGCCCGGATGGCGGCCGCGGCCTGCGCATCCACGAGCGCCGGAAGCGAATCGGCGAGAACCGCGAGCCGCTCCGCTGCTTCACCGACGACCGTAACGTCGTCGAGGAACTGGCCGATCTGGTAATCGGAGATGATGTCCAGAAAGAGCAGCTCCGACTGCCAGCGGAACTGTTCGGGCAGGCTCGCCGCGTAGTACTTCATCCGCTCGCTGAGATCCCCTACCTGGACACTCAGGTCGCCCAGGACGGCGAGACCGGAGGTTCGATCGGCCGCCAGCTCGCCGGCGAACTCGTGCGTCGCTGTCTCTCGCACGAAGTTCACGTCCGTGAGCGGGTTCGCCGCCGCGTACGCTTCGACGTCGCGTCGTATGGTGTCGCGCACCTGGCCGGTGCTGGATAGGGAGGCCGCGAACTCGTACGCCCTCCGTTCGAGCCCGCGAGTGGTCTCCAGGGCGATCCCCTGGTCCGGGCCGAACGCCTCCTGTCCGGCACCGATCTCGAAGAACTGTCGCATCTGGATCGCCAGGGCCCACATGTCGTAGAAAGCGGCCAGTGGGTCCAGCCCGAACGCCGTCAGCTGCGTGGTGGCCACCGTGTTGATCTTCCACCGGACGGCGGTCCGTGATACCGCCGCGTCTTGCGTGGATTCCAGAATCTGGTCCGCCGCACGAACGATCCCGTTCGCGAACTCCTCGGCAAAGCCGTACACGCGCAGCCTCAGCTCCACGGTGGACATATCGACGTCCGACGACGCGATGAGGGCGGTCTGGGGCGGCGGCGTGGTCGAGCAGGCGGCGCAGAGCGCTACGAGCAGCACCAGGGGAGCGGCCCGTCGGGGCGGTCTTGGCGATGGGTACGGAGCAGCTCTAAGCAGTCGCATGATCACCCTCCAGGTCCTGGCAGGTCCAACGTGCGGCGGCGCCGGATATGAGGGGACGAGGATCTAGGTCGAGCTCGACGACGTCGGCGCTACCGGCCGAGGACAAAGGTGAGAAGCGGGTCCGGCGCCCGCCAGAGCCAGAGGACAAGCCCTATCTCTCCAGCCGAAGAATCATACTTTGGATCACATCTCCGTTCCGCTTCATGTTTACGGAAGCGGAAGATCGCGATCGGCCTGGTGACGGTGGTTTCGTCTCGACCGGGCATCCTTTTCGCAGAGCGCGAGGATTATCGCATAATGCGAGACATCGAGGATAGCGACTCCTATTCGCTCTTCGAGCTGGAGGACGCGCCCGACGACAGTGGTCCGGAGGCGTCGGAGGACAAGAGCGCCGAGCCGGATCCCGTAGCCGGCCTGGAGGCCCTCTCGGCAACCGTTTTCCTTACCGGCGGCACTGGGCTCATCGGTAGCCACACCGCGGCTCTCTTCCGCGAGATGGGCTGGCAGGTCAGAGCGCTGGTTCGGCCGTCCAGCCAGGCATCGTTCCTCGAGGAGCTGGGCTGTCAGCTCGTGCTCGGTGACTTGACGAGCTCGAACTCCATTAGCGGAGCGGCCGAAGGCTGCGAGGCGGTCGTTCACTCGGCGGCGCAGCTCGGGACCCCCGCAGGCTTGGATCGGCACGTGGACGTCAACGTCGAGGGAACTCGGCGAGTTCTGAAGGAAGCCATCGACAGCGGCGTCCCGAGGTTCGTCCATATTTCGAGCGTGGCGGTCTATGGAGCGCCTTTCGCCGAGGAATCCGGGATCGATGAGGAAGCCTCGCTCGAGTACCCGATCCCGCAGGATGACTTCTACAGCCTCACGAAGCGCATGGCCGAGGAGGTAGTCCGAAAGGCGGGGAAACGAATCGAGTGGTGCATCCTCCGTCCGGACATGGTCATGGGCGAGCGCGACCGGCTCTTCACTCCCAGGGTGATCCGCTGGGCATCCAGGCCTGTGTTGGCCTCCCTCGGCGGCGGTGGCAGCGACCTGCCGCTCGTCTACGCGGGCAGCGTCGCGCTGGCCGCGTGGCTGGCGGCCACTCATGCTTCAGCTCCCTGGAAGGCCTACAACGTCACGGACGACGGTCAGCTGACACAAAAAACGCTCGTCCGTGTGGCGGCGGGCCGGGGGTCGGATGCGCCGGTCTTGCCGCTTCCGATACCGGCGATGAAGCTCATCACCCGCGTGTCGAAGGTGCTTGCCGGCCTGCTTCCCGGGCAACGGAGGCCGATTCTTACGGAGGGCCGCCTTCGGTTGTTCACCGAGGGAGACCCATACGCCGGCGGGCGAATTTTCGACGAGCTAGGCTGGAAGCCGGCCGTCTCTACGGAAGAGGGTTGGCAGAGAGCGGTCGACTGGTACCGCAAATCCGTCTCGACCACGGAGACAACAGAGCCTCTTTAGGGACCTTCCGGGCCCCGTTTGTTCCAGGGGTTCCGCTGAGCGGGCAAATGCGGTAAAGTGTGAGGCCCCGGACGCTTGGGCGGGCCGCCATGGCCTCGTCCTTGCACGCCGGCGGGATGCCGGACTGGCAAGCTACCACTTGCGCAAAATGGGATGGGTTTACACGTTAAATGGCCCCCCCATTCGTGCTAACATGTATTTCGGGACGCGACGTCGGCGTTTCGACAAGGGTTTTTCAGAATCCCTAAAGGGAGGCCTGTATGGGTAAGAAGGGAAGTTCGCTCAAAGTTGCGGTCGCGTCGCTCGTCGCCGTAGTGTTGGCTGGAGGGTGCAGCCACCTCGTTCACGTCGAGGAGCTGGACGCACGTTTCGCCGCCATCAACAGCAGCCTCGACGACCACGCCGCCCAGTTGGCCGCCCTTGCTGGCCTCGGCGCAGCCGTGGCGGATCTGGAAGGTCGTGTGAGCGCTCTCGAGGATGACCTCGCGGCGCTGCGCCGCGCGTTCGAGGAGTGCGGCTGCGGCGGGATGGCGCTCGGCCTCCCGGTGTACTTCGACTTCACCTCAGACGTCGTGCGTGACGTCGACAAGCCGGTTCTCGACGAATTCGCCCGCGTGATGCGCGCCGATCACGGCGACGCCCTCATCACGCTGGAAGGCTTCACGGATGAGGCCGGTTCGGTCGCCTACAACGCGGGTCTGGGACAGCGACGCGCGGATGCCGTGAAGGCCTATTTGGTCGGCGCCGGCATGAACGGCGATCGGATCCGAACGGTCACGTTCGGTGAGGTCCGCAACCGCCAGGTGAACCCGGGCAACACGGGAGCCCAGGATCCGCAGAGCGGCATCGAGAACCGTCGCGTCGCCTTCGTCCTCGAGTGGGACGGACGCGCGGGAACGCTGGGGCAATAGCGCGACTCCCTCTAACCGACGTGTGGCCGTCGCGCGGCGGCTCAGGCCTCCGCTGAAGTAAGCCAAGCGCGCGGCCCGACTAGCAAAGGCAGCCCTCGGCCTCGAGCCGGGGGCTGTTTTTTTTACTGACGACGCCCGGAGCGAAGCGCCCGACCCGCCGGCCGGGTCGAGGCCTGCTCTCCAGAACCGAGCGAACGAAGCATGGTGTCACAGCAAAGCGTCTCTGAAACGGCGGGAGCGAGCGCAGGCTACGCGGCACTCCTTCAATCGGCCGGCCTTATCGACGAGGCCGACCGCGTCGTCATCCGAGTGACGGGCGAGCAGGCCGCGGAGATGTTGCACGGCCTCACCACGAACGATGTGACCGGCCTTTCGCCAGGACAGGGTACGTACGCCTTCATGCTCACTCCCAAGGGCCGGGTCGTCGCGGAGATGAGGCTGATCCGGCTCACCGACGAGGTCTGGCTCGATCTGCCGGCGAGCTGCGGCGATTCGGCGCTGTCCCACCTCCGGAAGTATTTGCCGCCTATCTTCGCCGTCTTCGAGCAGACCGACCACCGGAGAATAGGCGTGGTCGGACCCGTAGCTCTCGAGGTCCTCGACTTCTGGGCAGACCAGCCGATGAGCTCCGATCTGAAGGCCCTTCAGTCCTCTCCGCTCGAGCGGAATGGTTTTCACGCCCACGTCATCGGCCGCGAGGCGATCGAGGGACCCGGTTTTGATGTCTACGTCACGGCCGATTCGTACGGGGAAACGCTTGGAAGTCTGGAGGCCGCAACGCTCGAATTCGGGGGCGCGAAGGCGGATCAGGCCGACTGGGATATTCTGCGCGTCGAGCGAGGCATTCCCGTCTGGGGCCCCGACTTCAGCGAGAACGAGCTCGCCCAGGAAGTCGCCCAGGACGACCGGGCCATCAGCTTCGAGAAAGGCTGCTACACCGGGCAGGAGGTGGTCGCCAGAATCCACTTTCGGGGCCACGTGAACCGGATTCTGCGCGGATTCAGTCTACCTCGGCCGGACCTCGCTCCCGGTCAGCCACTGTACGAGGGAGATCGTGAGCGGGGTGCGCTCGGGTCGGTAGTCGTCTCACCGCGTCTCGGCCCGATCGCGCTGGGCCTTGCCCGCGCCGAGCTCCCGCCGGGCTCCCGCCTCGCCCTCGAGCCTTCCGGCGATCCCTTTGTGGAACTGACCGAGCTGCCCTTTCCGGCGTCTGCCGAGTCCCAAACGTAAAGCGCGCACGTAAAGCGCGATACACACGTGGGCTCTGCGCCCACTTCTAGTCTCTTGGATCGGCGAGCGTCGATTGTACGGTTCCGTGAGGTGCCGTATGTTCGGCGGCACATCGAACCAAATCTGGCGGGACGGCATCGGTTGGCATCGCTGAACAGAGAACAGCTACGAGACCTCTACCGGTTTCTCCTCCTCACCAGGGGGCTGGAGGAGTGGCTCGACCGGCTGTTCAAGCAGGATCAGATCGTCGGCAACCTGTGCCGGAGCTTGGGTCAAGAGGCAACGGCCGTCGGCAGCGCCTTTGCTCTCGGGGAGCAGGACTGGCTCGCCCCATCGGCCCGGGACCTCGGTGCCCTCCTCGTTCGCGGGGTACGGCCGCGCGAGATGCTGCTGCAGTACATGGCCCGGGCCAGCTCGCCGTCCGGCGGGAAGGACGAGGTAGACCATTTTACGATTCCGGAGCTCGGTCTCCTCGGTCCGATCAGCCCTCTCGGAACTCAGCTGTGTGTCCTCAACGGCGTCGCTCTCGCCTTCCGCATGCGCGGGGAGGCGCGCGTCTGCCTGACGTATCAGGGCGAAGGGGAGACCCGAACGGGAGCATCGCACGAGGGGCTCAACTTCGCCGCCGCCCAACGCCTACCGATCGTCGTCATCATCGAGCACAATAGGTGGGCGTACTCGACCCGGAGTGACCAGGAGGCTGCGGTCGCGGATTGGCTGGACGTGGCCTCCGCGTACGGAGTGCCGGCAGCTACGGTGGACGGGAATGACGCGCTCGCCGTCTACGATGAATCCCAACGGGCCGTCGGCCGAGCGAGGCGTGGCGACGGGATGACGATCATCGTGGCCGAGACGTATCGAATGCTCGGGCAAGATCAACACGATGCGCAGGACTACGTCCCCGAGGCCGAGCTGCAGGGATGGAAAGCTCGCGATCCGGTCAGCGGGCTCGAGCAATACCTGGTCGACTCCGGGTTCGTGTCTCGGGCCGCGCTGGCGGTGGTAAAGGAGGGCGTGCGGCGGGAGTTGGCCCAGGCGGTCGATGAGGCCCTCTCCGCACCGATGCCCGACGGTGACGAAGCCCGTTTCGGGACCTTCGACCGGGATGCTGTTCCGGTTCCGTGGACGCGCCGCGAAGCCGTGTACGACGATCTGTCCGAACGGCCCGCCGCATCCGAGGCGGGCGGACCATGAGCGGCACGACGACCTACCTCGAAGCGATCCGCGAGGCGATCTGGGAGGAGATGAAGACGGACCCGGACGTCTTCATCATGGGAGAGGATATCGGCACGTACGGCGGCGCCTTCAAGATCACGGAAGGGTTCCTGGAGGAGTTCGGGCCGGATCGGGTAATCGACACCCCGATATCCGAAGCGGCGATCGTTGGGGCGGCGATCGGGGCGGCACACATGGGTTTCAAGCCGATCGCCGAGATGCAGTTCATCGACTTCATCGCTCCGGCCTTCGACATGATCGTCAACTTCGCCGCCAAGGTGCGCTATCGCACCGGTGTCGGCGCCGGGCTCGTGATTCGCGGGCCGTGTGGAGGAGGAGCTCACGCCGGGCCGTTTCACTCCCAGAACGTCGAGTCGTACTTCGCGAACGTGGCGGGACTCAAGATGGTGGCACCGGCCACCGCCTACGACGCAAAGGGCCTCCTGAAGGCCGCGATTCGCGATCCGGACCCTGTCTTGTTCTTCGAGCACAAGTACCTCTATCGGCGAATCAAGGAGACGCTCCCCCAGGACGAGGAGGTCTTTGTCCCGCTCGGCGAGGCTCGGACGCACCGACCCGGATCCGATCTCACCCTCGTGACCTACGGCGCCATGGTCTACAAAGCCGAGCAGGCCGCAGAGCGAATCGCCGAGGAGGACGGGGCGGAGCTGGAGGTTCTCGATCTCCGCAGCCTGCGGCCGCTCGACACGGCCGCCATCGTCGAGAGCGTCCGTCGAACGGGTCGCGTGTTGGTCGTGCACGAGGCTCCGCGCTTCGGGGGGCTGGCCGGCGAGATCATCGCCCAGATCTGCGAGGAAGCCTTCGAGTGGCTTGACACGCCGCCGCGGCGGGTCACCGCGCTGGACACTCCGATCCCCTTCTCTCCGCCGCTCGAGGAATACTATCTCCCCCAGACCGACGACATCATCGCTGCCGCTCGCTGGCAGCTGGATTACTAGGATCGAATCTCTCGTCGATTCGTTGATCGCTGACCGCCCGTCCAGAACGGGCCAAGAGAAAGAGATGGCGTAGATGGCTAAGGTCGACGTGATCATGCCCCAGATGGGCGAGTCGATCGCGGAAGGCACCCTGACGAAGTGGATCAAGCAGCTTGGAGAGGAGGTCCAGCGGGACGAAGATCTCTTCGAGATCTCGACCGACAAGGTGGATGCCGACATCCCGTCCCCGGCCAGCGGGACCCTCGCCGAGATCCTCGTACAGGAGGGCGATACGGTCGAGGTGAACACCATCGTCGCCCGCATCGAGACCGAGAAAGGCGCGGCAGTAGCTGCACCGGACGCGGCTCCGGCCGCACCGGAAGCGGCGGAAGAACCTCAGGAAGCCTCACGTGCAGAGCCGTTTCCCGAGCCGGTCGAACCCGCCGCGGCGGCGCCGGAGGAGCGGTCGGCAGAACCGCTGGCAGAACCAGCAGTGCCGCCAGCGGATGGCGACGGGCCCGCCACGCGGGAGGAACGGATTCGCACCCGCTCCACCCCCCTCGTTCGGAAAATCGCGGCGGAGCACGCCGTCGACATCGAGCAACTAGAGGGCTCCGGAATCGCCGGGCGAGTCACCCGGGATGACATCCTGGGCTTCATCGAGACGCGAGGCGAGGCGCCGGCGGCCGACGTTGAGCCGGCACCCGAAGCCGTTCCGGCCGAGGCAGCTGCGCCGGAGACAGCACCCGTCACGGAGGCACGCGCCCCGGCGCGCGAGGCGGCCCCTGGCGTGCTTCGCCTACCGATTCATGGAACGACGTTGGAGATCAAGCTGCCGCGCATTCCGGTGCGTGAGGGCGACCGGGTGGAGGACATGAGCCGCGTCCGTTTACGGACGATGGAGCACATGCTCATGTCGAAGCATGTCTCGGCGCATGTGACCTCCGTCTCGGAGATCGATTTCCAGCGCGTGGTGCAGCTGAGAAAGAAGTTCAAGCCGGAGTTCGAGGCGGAGGGCGTGAAGCTCACCTACGGGCCTTTCATCATGAGAGCCGTAGTCGAGGGCCTAAAGGCCTACCCGATCCTCAACGTGTCGGTGGATGGAACCCGCATCGTTCATCACGCGGACATCAACCTGGGGATCGCGGTGGCGGTGGATGGCGGGAAAGAACTGATCGTTCCGGTGCTCAAGAACGCCGACCGTCTCAGCTTGATGGGCCTCGCCGAACGAGCCAACGCGCTGGCGGAAAAGGCGCGTACCAAGACGCTCGACTTCGACGACATCCAGGGCGGTTCGTTTACGATCACGAACGTGGGCGTATTCGGAAACCTCTTCGGAACCCCGATCATCAACCAGCCCCAGGTCGCTATCCTCGGAACCGGCGTGATCGAGAAGCGGCCGGTCGTTGTCCAGGACGAGCTCGGCGGCGACGCGATCGGGATCCGGCAGATGGCGTACTTCGGTCTGACCTACGACCACCGGGTCGTCGATGGAGCGATGGCGGCATTCTTCCTCAACAAGGTCCAGGAAGTGATCGAGAACTTCCCCGAGGAGGTTGTCTAGCCGACCCGAGGCTCAGTTCCGGAGCGCCTCGAACAAAAGGGGAAGCGTGACCAGCGACTGGCCCCGGTACTGCGGGCGGAAGCCGAACAGAATGATCCGCCCCTCTCCGAGCGGGATGTCGACGATAGCCGGCCGTCCGGCGATGTGCTCTCCCCCCTGAAGCCAACCGCTCAGCAGGAGGCCGTCTCCATCGGGCGGTGGCTCGGAGCTCACGCTCTCGCTTTCACCGGCGGATTCGCTCGCCAGGGCCCCGTATCGAGCGACGACCCGGACCTGCGCGTCCTGCGCGACTTCGAACGCATATCCACCCTCGAGCCAGGCCGCCAACTCCGCCGAGAGGGGCCCGGCCATCGGGTGGCGAGAATCGAGCTCCAGTCTGACCAGGGAGCCCGGAGCGAAGAACGACTCCGCGTCCATGTCCTGCACCACGTTTCGCACGGGCAGCCCGAGCTCCTCGATCACCCACTCCACGGATTCGTTCAGCGCGACGAGCGTGCCTCCGTCCCTCACGAAGCGCTCGAGCTCGGCAACAGCCGCTTCTCCTAGACCGCCGGCCAGGGCATCGGGCACGGAGCCGGCTTCCCGTCCTTCTCGAATCTCGTCCGCCTCGATGGATGCCAGTAGCACGGAGGTGAAGCCCTCTAGCCGTCCGGCGGAGATGTCGTCGTTGTGGACCGTCGTGTACGGCACGCCGAACCGGTCGAACACCCAGCGCGTCCATCCCTCATCCATCGATGGATCGTACGGCTGGTAGAGGGCCACATTCGTGGCCGTACCGAGGAAGCCGGCCACCTCCGCCAGTGGCTCTGGGGTGGTGGGAGAGCGCTCGACCGGCTCCATGGTCGCCCCAACCGGCTCGTTGACCGGCACGGCCTCGGCTCCGAACAGAAGCGGCAACGTGTGCGCGGTCACGTCGTACGGGCGGCGCAGTGGCCCCCCGTCGTAGTCTCTCAGATCCGGATAGCGCTGCCGCTCGAGAAGCGTCTGAGCGAACGCCGCGTACGGCTGCCTCATTTGCACCACGTAGCTGCCCGCTGGAAAGCTGCGGCCGTCCGCATCAAAAGGCTCAACCGCCCTCCCAACTTCGACGTCTCCGGTGACCAACACACCCACCAGCTCGGCGACTCCGATTCGACGCCATGCTGCCTGTCTGCCCGCGTCGACCGGGCCCGTTGGTTCGCCGGATGGTCCTTCCGGCAGAATCACCCAGGCCCCTGGCCAGCTCGGCCAACCGGCAACGGCCCGCTCGCCGATCGTGACGAAGTTGCTCAGCCATGCTTCTCTGTTGCGGGCCGCATGACCCAAGAGAGAAAAAGCGGCGGTCTCCATGTAGTCCATGATATCCGCCAGCCGCCAGGTGCCGCCTTCCCACGTCACCGGGAAGTTCCACGACGATTCGTGCGGGTCGAAGCCGCGTCTCGCCTCCAGCTCCTCCGGCTTCACTTCCAGCGGCGTCGCCAGCTTCGCGCTCGCGGTCTCCGAGAGAATGCGCACGCCGGCGTGGTAATGCTGGTAGGCGCGAGCCGGCGTCCAGGCGTCGTAGATCGCGTTGATCACGACGCCCTTTTTTCCCTCTCGCAGAACGTCCCAGGCGATTTCCGATCCCAACGCATTTCCGGAGGCAACCAGCAGCGGATCCACGTTCGGCTCGACAGGATCGATCCAGGGGGGGATGAACAGACGAGCCCCGTACGCTCGCTGCTGATGAATGTCGTGCACGATCTGTGGGTGCCACACGTTGTGGATCTTCTCGACCGCCAACCTGGTCTCGACCTGGGTGAAAGCGTACCAGTCCCGGTTGTTGTCGTGGCCGATATAGTGGTGGTACAGGAACGGAGGCCCCTCGCCCTCCCAATCGGTGCCGAGTGAGGATCGATACCAATCGATCACCAGATCCACCCCGTCCGGGTTGAGTGACGGGACCAGGAGAAGCACCGTGTTCTCCAGAATTTCCAGGACATCCGGCTCGGCGGACGAAGCCAGCCGGTAGGCGATCTTCATCGGCAGCTGGCTGCTGCCCACCTCGGTAGAATGAATCGAACAGGTGATCAGCACGATGTTCTTCGCCGAGCGGATAACGTCGTCGCGGTGTTCCGGTCCGCTGAGGCGCCGCGGGTCCGCGAGCAGACGCTGGCTCTCTCTGATCTCGTCCAGGCGGGCCAGGTTCTCGGCCGCGCTGATCGTCAGCAGCACGAACGGTCTGCCAAGCGTCGTCGTGCCGAGCGTATCCATTCGGACCCGCTCGCTCCGGCTGGCCAGTTCGGCGAGGTAGCCGGTGATCTGTGTCCAATCGGCCAGCGTTCGATCGGCGCCGACGGTGAAACCGAGGTATTCGCTCGGAGCTGGCTGGGCATGTCCCAGCCGGGACAAGCCGAGCACGAGGGTGCACAGTGCGACCAGCGCCGCTTGGCGCCTCGGCAAGCAGCCAGAAAAACGAGGAAGCCTCATCCGATCCCTCTCGCTACGGCCGCCGGCAGCTCGGCTATCGAAGCGATCGTCAAGGCGGCCGACGGATTCGCTTCATCGGCGACGGCCGGGCCAGTCCCGGTCGCGTGCCGCACCTCTCGGGACTTCCCGGTCCTCACCTGGATCGCCTCCAGCCCGGCTCCATGTGCTCCGGTGATATCGGTCTCTGGATCGTCCCCGACCACGACCAACCCGCCTCGTTCCACTCCCAGAAGGCGCGCTGCCATTTCGAAGAACGCCGGTGCCGGTTTGCCGACCAAGACCGCGCGGATCCCGGCCGCATACTCGAGCGCCGCGACGAACGGACCGGCATCCAGCGTCGGCCCCGCCTGGGTGAGCCAGTATCGATTCCGGTGAATCGCCACCAGGAGAGCACCCTCACGCAGGCTCCGGAAGGCGGAGTTCAGAACCTCGAATGTGAAGTCGCCTCCCATGTCCGCTACAACAACCGCCTCCGCCGCGCCGCCGGCTCCGCCGTCGACGCCGGTCTGGACGATCCGGAACTCCTCGAAGTCCTCGCGGACGGCCGGTGGAGCGAGCAACTGCACCCTCCCGATCCCCTCTTCCTGAAGCCATCGGGCCGCTGCGACTGTCGCCGTGAGGATCTCCTCCTCTGAAGCCCGGATGCCGAGAGCCCTCAGCTCCGCCGCTACCCGGCTGCGAGGCATCCTGCTGGTGTTCGTCGTGAAAAGGAGCGGCAGGCCGCTTCGCAGCTCGGCAATCGCCTCGCTCACTCCTTCGACGGGCACCCCAGCCTCGTGGAGCGTACCATCGATGTCGATCAGAAGTCCGGTGATTTCCGAAAAATCCGGCAGTGGGATGCCGGACCCTGAATCAGCCAATTCCCGCTCCTTGCGCGACCGGTAGAGCCCGTTGGCCAAGGTAGGCCCGGCGTCGATCCGGGCAAGACCGATTCGGTCTGGCTCAGGCTTTGACCGGCCCGGTACTTTGAGCTCCGAGCCCGTTCGCGACCCACAGCTCAGGAGAGAGCGCTTGGCAGATATTTCGGCAACGGCAGCGATCCTCTACACGGCGGCGGCTGGGGATGCCTCGTGTCTCCTGGCACCTCCGTACGACGTCATCGACGATGACCATGCGCGGCGCTTGCGCGAAGCCAGCGGACAAAACGCCGTAGGCCTGATCCTGCCCGAAGGCGACCCACCGGGACGCTACGAGCTCGCGGCAAATCGCCTGGCGCACTGGTTGGACCTCGGCATCTTGGCTCCAGCCGAACACGACGCGCTCTATACCTATCGGCAGGAGTTCAACCACGATGGCGACAGGATCAGCCGCGAGGCCCTGCTCGCTGCCGTGGAACTGAGCGATTTTGACGAAGGCAAGGTGTTACCGCACGAGACCACTCACCACGGGCCAAAGGTGGATCGACTCGCGCTGATGACGGCATGCCGAGCCCAGCTCTCCCCGATCTTCTTCATCGCCCGCGACCCGGATCGAGGTCTCGGCTACCTGGTCGACCAGACCCGCACCTCTCTGCCGATCCTCGAAGCGACGACCGAGGATGGAATCAAGCACGAGGTCCGCCGTGTTCCGGCCGATCTGCAGCCGGGCTTTCTCGCGAGCGCCGGTCGAGACGATCTGTTGATCGCGGATGGCCACCATCGCTACGAGACGGCCCTTGAACTCCAGCGGCAACAGCCTCAGTGGCCCGGTGCGCGAGCCGTCCTCGGAGCTATCGTCAGCGAACATGACGCCGGCCTGATCATCCGTGCTACGCACCGTCGACTCGCCGGATTGCCGGACGACTGGCCCGACCGGCTCGAGAAGTGGTTCGAGATCGAGCCGACGGAGAGCGATGCTCCTTCCATGGCCGAGGAGCTCGCCCGGCGCCCGGGATCGACGATCGGGGTCGCCGGAGCGGCCGGCGGAGCGCCTACCCGTCCTGCGTTCCTCCGGCCGCGCGCCTCAGCCTTAGAAGCCTCCGATCTGTCCGCCGCCGAAGCGGGACTGGCCTGTGTCCTTTTCGACCGCTTCGTGCTGCGAGAGATGTTGGGGCTCGGCGGTGCCGATTGGGCAGCTGCCGCGGGGCTGCTCTCCTATCACCAGGACCCGCTTCTCGCGGTCTCCGGAGGGACCGGAGGGACCGGAGGGACCGCAGCCTTCTTGCTTCCGCCGGTGGTAATCGAGAGCCTTTGGGAGGTCGTCCGGACCGGCACCCGTCTTCCGCCCAAGTCTACTTATTTCGCTCCGAAGGTGCCTTCCGGGCTTCTATTTAGACCGCTCTGAGCGCTCAGGCTCCTATAAAGTCCTCCAAGCTGATGAACTCCATGCCTGCGACCCTACGAAGCGACGTGCGTCTTGCCACGTACGCCCGAACGCCGCCCAACAACGCCGTCGCGATCTGAATCGAACGCTCCAGTGGTCCGCCGAGGCTCGCCTGCACCTCCGCGGCCTGGCGCGCCACTCCCTCCGTCAGCGGTATAATCGCCAGCCCCTGATGGCCGCTCATGTACCTTAGCGCCCTCTCGGCAAGCTCTTCGCTTCCTCTTCGGTAGGGCTCTGCGAGCAATTGGTAAATCGACAAGGCGGACGTCTGGCCCTGAAGCCTGTCTGTTTTCAGTCCCGTAAACACCATCCGTGTAAGTTCTTGCGTATCAGGATACGCTATCAAATGATAGGCTATTACAGAAGCGTCCAGGTGGATTCTCCGAGCGTCGTCAAGACGCTCCTGTAGGCGGGCCTGCTTACTCACCCAGTTCCGGCCAGAGATCGAGGCCGAGCGGTGCGAACAACCCCTCCAGCTCGGCCGCTATATCGGTCGGCTCCCTCTCGAGCTCGACGACCCCGTCGTCCCGCACCGTCACGATGAGGCGGTCACCCGCCTTCAGGGCCAATGCCTCTCGCACCTCCCGCGGCACGACGATCTGGTGCTTGCTGCTCAGCTTCACGGATACAGGCATTGCAGGCCGCTCCGTCTATTGGTGGAGTGCCCTTTAAATCTAAACTTTACACTGATGCTTTACAACAACGAAGAGAAGGGGCGGGTTCTAGAGTTGCCAGATGACCGAGTAGATGAAGACGCCATAGAGGGCGAGGAGGAGAACGCCCTCGCCCCTGTTGACCTTTCTCCCGGTGTAGGCCAACGGAATAAGCAGGACACAGAAGAAGAGGGCCGGAAGCACTTGCCTGACCACGACTTCCGGAGGCAGGCGCAGAGGGTTCAGCAGTGCCGCCGAACCGAGTACCAGCCCCAGGTTGAACACGTTGGACCCGATGATATTGCCGATCGCAATGTCGCCGAGGCCACGCGCTGCAGCGGCGACGGTCGAAGCAAGCTCCGGGATCG
>JBDHGL010000001.1:0-75788 GCA_039589875.1 Gemmatimonadota bacterium | reverse complement strand
CCGCATGAGTGCGGACAGGTCGTTACCCAACCAGATAGCGAAGACCGTATGACCCTGGACCAGTCCCAGGATCTCGCATACCGCCCTGCCCGGCACGGCATCCGAGTTCAAGAGTAGGACTCGGGAATCCCCGCTGGCGAGGCGAGGTACCTCCTCCGGCTTACTGCCTATCCCCTGCTCAAGCGCCACGGTCAGCAGGACGAGGAGTAGGCCCCCCAGCACGCCAAAAACAGCCGCCCTCAGCCACAGCGGAACCAACGGGTCGTTCTCCACGATGATGGCCCACGGAACGCCGACAAACACGACCGTGAACAGCCCGAGCACGAATAGCAACGAACCTAAGAGCCGAAGAGTCCTTACCATTGGTTAATCCTCCCCCTGCGGATACTGAACGGAGATCGTCTTTCAGGGCTTATTGGGTATACCTGACAGTAGGCTCACGGTTTTCTCCAAGCGAACCCTGCTCGAAACCGTGGTCGATGACGGCCGCCTCGAGGCTCGCTGAGAGCCCGGATTGTACCGTATTGTCAGTCTGTTACCGATGAGTCCCCGGGGTGAAGGGCCAAGCGTGACTGTCGAGGAGCAGGTGCGCCAAGTGGAGGACTGCGTCGAGGCGTTCGCGGCCTCCGTCGCCGCGCTCGACCAACACCTCTTTCTCACGAAGGTCACCAATTGGACGCCGCGCGACATCGTGGCCCACCTGATTGGCTGGAACCGCCACATCGCACTGGGCGCCGAGCAGATCCTGCTCGGCGAGTTGCCGTTCTACGACATCGATCCTGGTCCCGACTACTCCAAGGTCAACGCCGCTCTCGTGCGCGCGTACCCTGAGACCGATCGCATGGCGCTCCTCTCCAGCTTGGCGGCATCCGCGGGCGAACTGACGGTTTTCTTGCGCGCCATGAGCCCGGGTGCGTGGGATCGCGATTTTGGGGTGCGGCACGGCCGCGAGACGCTGACGGTGAAGAGCACGGTGGACGACCTGATCGCCGACTATCATCATCATCGAACGCAACTGGAACGCATGCAGCGGACGGCGCTCGGCACTAGCACATGAAGAAAACGGATCGCGAACTCGGGATGAAGCGACAGATCAGCCGTCGCGATTTCATCCATGACACCAGCCTCGCCGCGTTGGGCCTCATGGCGATCACGGGGTGCGGGAGCGAGACGGCGGGCGAGATCGAGATGCCGCTGGACGCGGACTACCCGCCCGCCAAGACTGGAATGCGGGGCTCACATCCGGGTTCGTTTGAAACCGCCCACGCCCTCGCTCGCGAAGGTGCCCGATTCGAGAATCCCGTTGACCTCGACGAGCACTACGACCTCGTGGTCGTCGGCGCCGGCATCAGCGGTCTGACGGCGGCGTATCAGTATCGCAAGCGCTTCGGGCCGGGGTCACGCATCTTGATCCTCGACAATCACGACGACTTTGGCGGCCACGCCAAGCGCAACGAATTTCATCACGACGGCGTGATGAGACTGTCGTGGGGCGGGACGATGAATCTGGAGTTCCTCTCGTTCAGTGACACCGTCCTCGGGTTTCTGGAAGAGCTGGGCATCGACGTCCATCGCCTGAGTGGAGATCTGGAGTTCCACTACGGTGCCGACAAGCCGGCCATCTGGTTCGATGCCGAGACGTACGGGCGCGACGTCCTGGTGCCTGGATTCTCCATGTACAGTAGAAACCTGGATGTGCTGGACCGCGTCGACCGATTTCCGATCAGCGAATCGGGACGTGCCGCACTGAAGCGATTCTATACCGCCGATGCAACCGTTCTGGAGGGCATGGACGAGCCGGAAATCGATCGCGTGTTGCATGGGACGAGTTACGCGGAGTTCCTATCCCGACATGCCGGCCTTCCCGACGACGTCGTCGAGCTGTTCATCAAGGCAATGGACGGGTACTGGGGCGTGCAGACCCACAGCCTTTCGGCCGCCGAGGCCATGCAGGCATGGCTGCCTGGATCGCATCTCCTAGGAGACGCCGCCGATCGAGTGGCTGGCTCGGAGGAGGCCGTAGACGTAGCCATGTTCCCCGATGGCAACGCGTCCGTTGCTCGGCTCTTGGTCCGCTCGCTGATCCCGGACGTTGCCCCGGCGGCCAACTGGCAGAACATCGCCGCCGCACGGTTCGACTATGCCCAGCTCGACCGCCCCGGCTCTCCGGTTCGCCTTCGTCTCGAGTCCACGGTCGTGCAGGCCGCCAATGTCGACGGAGAGGTCGCGGTGACGTACGTCCGGGACGGATCGGTCGTTCGTGTACATGCCCGGCACTCTGTGTTGGCCTGCTATCATGCGATCATCCCTTACTTGTGTCCGGAGGTGCCCGAGGCTCAGCAGGAGGCGCAACGATACCAGGTCAAGACTCCGATGCTGTTGACCAATGTCCTGGTGCGAAGCCGAGAGCCGCTCGACCGACTTGGCATCTCGGGTGTGTACTGCCCGGGACGCATGCATGCCAAGGTCTGGGTGGTCGCGGGGGTATACACGGCGGGTTACCGTCCCAACGCCGAAGCCGCCGGTCCGGTGCCGCTGCAGTTCTGGGGTACGATCGCCCCCCCACGCCGTGACGTTCCCATTCACGATCAACTTCGAGCGGCCAGGGGCATCATGCTGGAACTGACCCTCGAGGATTTCGAGCGCGAAGTCCGTACGGTACTAGACGGCCTGCTTGGTCCTGCCGGTTTTGATGTGGCCGAGGATGTCCTGGCCATCACCGTCAACCGCTGGCCGCACGGATACGCCTACGACTATCTGGACTTGTGGGACCCGGAATGGGAGCCGGGGAGGGCGCCGCATGAGCTCGCGCGGCAGGCCATCGGAAACATCACCATCGCCAATTCGGATGCGGCCGCATCCGCCTACACCCACGCAGCCATCGAGCAGGCGCTGCGGGCCGTCGCGGAGCTTGCCTGATCTCCTGCGTTTCCCCAGTTCCCTCAGACGAGATCCTGCCATCGAGGCTTGGATGAATGAGCATTCGGGTCCTCTGGGAGCGATCGCACGGTACTGGTTTGATGTCATGCGTGCCTGTGGAGAGGATGTTCGAGAGCTATTGCATGACGGCCATCCGACCGCTTGCGTAGCTGACGCGGCATTCGCCTACGTCAACGCGTTCACAGCTCACGTCAACGTCGGTTTCTTTCGTGGCGCCGAGCTTGCCGATCCGAAGGGCCTGTTGGAAGGCACTGGCAAGTTCATGCGCCATGTCAAGCTCAGGCCCGAGGGAGAGGTCGACGCTACGGCTCTCTTGGAGCTAGTCAATACGGCGTACACTGACATGAAAGGGCGCCTCGAGGCGGACTAGATCTATGAGGCAAGTCCCCAAGGATTGGCGCTGGGGAAGGGTGGTGGCGGAGGGGCTTCTCATCGTCCTCAGCATTCTCCTGGCATTTGGCATTGAGGCGTGGTGGAGTGAGCGAGGTGAACGCCATTATGCAGTGGAGGCTCTGCAAGGTCTAAGGGACGACTTCGTCGAGAACCTCGACCGACTCGCTTCAGCCAAGTCAGAACACGTCGAGATCCGAGACGCGTCCGTCCGACTGCTAGCGATGACGGGGCCCGAGGCCGACGTGACCGTGCCTGATCTGGTGATGGACACGTTGGTAATGGCGCTGATTGGTGGCCCCAAAGCGTTTCCCGTGACTGCTACGTATGACGCTTTGATCGCTTCAGGCCGAATCGAACTCTTAGAGAGCGCCGCATTACGTCGAGAGTTGGCGCGCTGGTCGGCGGCCATCGCAGACCTTCGTGAGGAGGAGCAAGACGCGTTCAGACAAATGGATGAACGTCTCCTGCCCTTCCTGTGGGACTATGTCCCGGTCTTGACACTCGATTTGAACGTTCTTCCGCGGTACGAGGGGGTGGACCTCGACCAGAGTCGTTTCCCGCGGCGTTACCTGGAGCTTCTGAGGTTGATTCGCTTTGAAAACGCAGTGGAAGAGCGCATGAACTCGTCGATCAGAGCCATTGCGCGTGTGACCGAGGCCGAGAACGCAGCGGAACGCGTCCTAACCCTCGTGGAGAGCGAGCTACGCTAGACGGCTCTCTAACAAGCGATTCCTACTGACGCGGTGAAGGCTACGCGGCGGTTCCTTCGGGGCCGCGCCTGCTCGCATCTGACCTTGCCGTTACCTTGCCGGACTGAACGGGAACCATCGGAAAATTCGGACATCTGCCGTTTGGAGGACATGTGTCGCATCCCACCGGTAACATGCAGCCGGCGCGGCTGGGCGAATCCGAAGTGGTGCCCACCTACAGGCGACTTGCGTCACGTTACGACTTATGGGCTGCACTCTCCGAATCGACGGCGCGTCGCCGGTGTTTGGAACTCGCAGCCATACAGAACGGCGAAACGATCCTCGAAGTGGCGGCTGGGACGGGTCTCCTCTTTGTGGAGCTTCTCAAACTGAACCCGGACGGTGTGACGGAGGGCGTTGACCTGACCGAGGCGATGTTGATGAAGGCACGGCGCCGAGCGGCGCGTCTGGGAGCGGGCAACTATCGCCTGCTGGTGGGAGATGCGCGACAGTTGGACTACCCGGCCGGTCGATTCGATCTATTGATCAACAATTACATGTTCGACCTGCTGCCAGAATCCGATTTCACGACGATTCTCGAAGAGTTCAAGCGTGTCCTTCGGCCTGGTGGCCGGCTGGTTTTGGCGAACATGACGAAGCCGGAGCACCGGTATCAGGCTCTCTGGGAGCGGCTCTATCGATGGAGGCCGTCACTGATGGGAGGGTGTCGGGGTGTGCAGCTTCTTCCGTTTGTGGAGTCAGCAGGCTTCCAGGGCGTCCGGCGAGAGGTCATTAGTCAGATGACCTTTCCCTCTGAGGTGATCCACGGTGTGAAACCGTGATTCTGGCCAACCTGGGTAGGTCTTCGGGTCCTGAGAGCGTGATCGTCGTGTCCAGCGAGCCACGTGGCGAGGCCGGACGCGTCTTCACCGTCCTGCCGCCGGAGCCTTCTGACGCTCCCGAGCTTCCCGCTGATCTTGTCACTGAAGCCGAGCTCGTGAAGGCGATGGAGACGCTGGGCTACCAGCTTAACATGGTCGGCGGCGGGAGCCGGATCGATGAGGTGCGTCGCTTCTATTTCAGGAAGGTGGATCGGGCAGACTGAGGGTAGAGCGCCAAACTAGCAGTTGAGCGGCTGTCTCGACGGCCATTCGTCATCTGACGCTCTCCGTTACGCCCGCGTCAGTAAGCAGAGCCATTTCCCAGGTTAGGTAAATCAATAATGGCAAAATTAAAAAAAATTGGAGTGCTCTTCTTGGCAAAATTGCAGGCTGTGATAATGGCATTTGTAGGTCTAATTGCTGGAATACTGTACTCATTTGGTGGAGCTATTTATGATGTACTAACCACGGGTTCAGTAAACTCAGGTACAGCGCTCGCATTCTTAGCACTCATAGGTATGCCCATCGTGTCTGCAACTTTTGGATTTATAGTGGGAGCTATTGGAGCTTTTCTATATAATTCAGTTGCAGGGTGGTTTGGTGGAATAGAAATGGATTTCGAACAATACGCGTAACGGCCGAGATGCCGGTCCCTCCTACAGCGCAATGCGTAGATTCCACCACTGACCGAGCCTAGATCTGCCTGATACCGTTCCAGCAATCTCCCACATAGCGTTAATTTAGCAGCCTTCTGCGGCCGTGGAGGAGTGATGAACGTGCGGCCTTTCCTGCCTTTGAATTGCCTTAAGCGCTGGCTCGCGGAGCAGGTTCAGGATGTACCCGAGGACATTGCGCTTTGTGAGTTCGATTGCCGAAAGCCTGAATGCCTCGTCGGCGAGTGGGAGACCTGCGAGCGCCGCCTTCGCTGGATCGAGGAGGAACGACGGTTTCGGCATGCTTTCGTTCAAGGTAGTCACGACAGGACGGGCAACTCCGGTCAAGTATCCCAACGCTGAGGGATTCAAATGAAATACACGCAGATCACGGTCGTTCTTCTAGCCCTAATCGCTTTCGGCCACCTCCTGCGCGTGCTTTTTGGCTGGAGCCTCGTCACGCAAGGTGTGCTGATCCCAATGTGGCCCAGCGTCCTGGTCGTTCTATTGTTTGGCGGACTGGCAGTGATGCTGTGGCGCGAGGCGTCCAGAGGCTAGCTGTCCAGAACCGCTACCTGCGCCAGCGCCGCGTGCAGGGCACGCGCCAGGATAAAGAGAAATCCACTAATCGCCGCGAGTGAGAGCAGCCAGCCGGGAGGCAGCCGACCAGTCGTGGCGAGGGAGACGAGGTACAAGGCGGCCACGCTCACGATGGCAAGCATGCCGCCCGTGCCTTCCAGCAGCCAGGCCAGGATCAAGCCCGCACAAGCCGCTGGAAAGAAGAAAGCAGCAAGCGGTGCCAGCGCCGTGTCACGTGCTGGGTTGGGCCAGCCTCCCTGGACGAAGGCAAGCGTGGCCATAACGATCACTCCGAGACTGGTGGCTCTGGCCGCCCACCTGACAGCCAAAGCCAAGAGTCCGGCCAGCTTCACGCCTCGGCTTGCACCGCGTAGTCGGCCAGGAGTGCGGCTCGAGCCAGCGCCTCCTCACGGGAGTTTCCCCATCCGCTTCCACGAGGACCCACAAGGCGATCTTCTTGAACCGACCAGATCGCGACCTCGTAGGGCGGCTCCACCTGCCAAGGGTTCGTAACCGGCACCCAACCCTTGTCATCGACCAGATGGAGCCAAAGCTCGGCGGCCGCTCTCGGGTCCGTGGCGTACGGTCTTGCCGTAAGGTCGAACTCTTGGGCTATCGCCGCCTCAAGGTCAGGTACGCTTAGTAGGTCGGGGTTTCTGTGGTTGATAGCCATGATAGAACCTCGATTCAGGCTCTGGGCAGCTTCCTGGCTGGCGTGGGGCCTGCCTACCGCTGCACACCGACAGTCCTGATTCAAACCTACGGCCAGCAAGGTGACGAGTCTGTCCGGTAGGTCTCGGCAGCTCGTGTGGTGGGATTCCTGGTCGAGCGCGAATCTAACCTTTGTGCTTCGGCTGGCTAGAAGAACTGATCGATAAGGATCGGGTTGCCGTCCGGGTCGACCAGCGTGATGCTTCCGGCTCCCGCCGTGCTCTCGTCCACCTCGCTCGTGAGCTCGAGTCCGCTTTCCCTCAGCCCGCGCTGGATCTCACGGACATCGGTGAACTCATCGAGCCTTTCCGCGCGGTTGGTCAAGCCCGGATTGAAGGTGAGGATGTTCTTGTCGAACATCCCATGGAAGAGCCCGACGATCGCGTCGCCGTTCATCAGAATGAGATAGTTTGATTCCGGTGAGCCGCCGGTCACTTCGAATCCGAGCTTCTCGTAGAACGCTCGCGATGCGGACAGATCTTTCACGGTGAGGCTGATCGAGAATGCGCCGAGTTCCATGGTAGACTCGCTCGTCTAAGGTTCAAGGTCTGCGGCCAGGTCTGCCAGGATGTCCCGGTCAAGGCGGTGCCCACCGGGAAAAAGGATCTGCTCGTACGGTATCCCGGCTTCCTGGAGCCGGGCGGTCGCCCGCTCGAGCGCGACCGCTGGCACGGTCTCGTCCTCATCGCCGACCACCACGGTGAGCTGTGCCGCGCGCAGCGGATCGGCGAAACCCTCCAGGTCGAGGTCCGGCGGGACGAGCCCTCCCCACAGGATCAGTCGGTCAACCCGGACATCCCCCATGGCCGTCCAACGGCTGGCGGTCGCCGCTCCCTGCGAGAAGCCAAGCACGTAGAGCCGGATGGAGTCGCGCGCTACGCCGTCGAGCACCGCGGCGTGCAACTGGTTGAGGTAGGCTACGTAATCCGCGATGTCCGTGAGCCGATCCTCGGCGGTCATCCACGACGCGCCCACCTTTCGTGCTGCGTGATCCACGTAGTAGCGGGAGAGCCCCTCGGGGGCGACGATCAACCGTGACCCATCGTCCAGCGCGGAGAAGTAGCTCAGGAAGCGATCCGCGAGTTGCCCGTAGCCGTGGCAAACGAACCAGACTTGCCGGAGCTCGTCACTCACGTTGCCGAGAGTGGCGAAGCGAGCGTTACGGGAAATGGTCAGATGGTGCTGTCTCACTTGCGCGCCCTTCCCGTGAAGTGGTCATGGAGAAGTCAACTTGGCGCTATGCCGCTTCTCCTGACAACGATAGCCGGCCCCTCCGGGACAACCCCCACGGTCGTGCCTCTGGCGCCGCCCGACAGCACTGGTTGGTGGCAATAGCCGCGGCTGCCGCAGGGCCAAATCGGGGACTTCCCGACTTGCGGTTACACCCGGCCGGCGAAGATTGTACGAGCAGAGGGCGTACAGGCCCTCGAAGCTGCTCAGTAGTCCACGACTGTGCCGAGCGGGCGCCCCGGTGGGGCGACTGCCCGACCGCACCGCCTGAAGCAGAGCTCGCCGTATCGATCGGAACCAACGCGAAAGGCGCAACAATGCAGGTAGCTCGCACCATTGGTCTTGTCGGGTTGATTGCGGCGACCGCGACTTTGGTTGGGTGTGCGAAAGGCGTCACCGTGGAGCACGATCCCGAGCTAGGTGTCAGCGTCACCCGTATGTCCGGGAACGTCATCAGCATCGATCGGTGCATGTCGAACCAACTGATCGTCAACGCAGCGAAGGTCGACGACCCGGAGAATCCGCGTCTCGTCCTCTGGTTGCAGCTGCGAGGTTTCTCGGCGGCGGTGCGACCTGACCTCATGTCGATCCAGGTCGACGGAGACGCATGGACCTTCGCCGAAAAAACGACCATCGACTCTCAGATGGCCTGTCCGGAAAGAACCCGGGCCGAGCGGTCTCTCGGCGTCACCGAGGTTCGAAACTGCGTGTATTTGGAGGTCTATTGGTATACCGTGACCCCGGAGCAGCTGGCTCGATTGGGGGCTGCTCGTGATGTGACGATCCGGCTAGAGGGCGCCAGCGGCCACGTCGAAAGAAAGTTCTCGGCCAAAAACGTCGCCAACATCCAGGAGTTCGTGGCCCAGCAGGTTCCCGAAGCCAGGGCGCCCTCGGGGTAGGTCATTTCGGCGACTCCGCTTTGCCGCGGCGTACCCATCCGGCCGAGAGTCGAGGATCTCCCGACTTGCGGTGGCCCCTCCCAGAGTTAGGCTGACAATCGGAGGGCGTAGGAGCCCTCCGAGCTGTCGCTGGTCGCGACTGCGCCGAGTTGACGCCCGTTGCTGGACGCCTTCCTGACCGCACTTACCCCGACATCGAATCACTCCGTGCACGGATCGAAGCGCCGTGCTGGCCGATGGCACGTGCGTTTCCTCACGATGCAGTCGGCAGGAGCGCTAATGCTATGAGACGAGTTGCCTTGCTAGTGATACCGGCGCTCGTGCTGCCCTCCCTCGCGCAGCAGGAGCACGAATCCGCCACGATGGCGGAGCACTTCGGCCAAACGCTGGAGATCCAGCAGGCCGTGATCGAGGGCGATTTGGAGACGGCCCGAGCCGCCGCAAAGTGGATGGCGGAGCACAAAGACGTGGAGGAGTTCCCGGCAGGCTCTGAGATCTCGCTGGAGTGGATGAACAAAGCTGCCGAGACGGTGGTTGGAGCTACCGATCTGGGCGGAGCGGCTGCCGCCGTAGCAGAGATGGGCTACGCATGCGGTGCATGCCATAGCCACCTGGAAGAGGGCTCGACGTTGATCATGAGCGAGCCGGAGGCTGAAGACCCGGGCCACATGAAGGGCCACGACTGGGCGGTAGTTCGGCTCTGGGAGGGACTCGTAGGCCCTTCAGATGAGGCGTGGATGGCCGGTTCCTCGGTTCTGGCCGAAGTGCCGCTGCGGCCCACGTCGCTACCGGAGGCGCATCCATCAGCCCAAGACGCCGCGGAGCTGACCGCGAAGATTTCGAGCCTGGAAGAGCAGGTCCATCTGCTGGGCGTGAAGGCCGGCCAGATCGAGGATGCAAAGAAGAGAGCTCATGCGTACGGCGAGCTCTTGGCCACCTGTGCCGATTGCCACACGATGGTGCACGCGTTTGAGTAGCGCCGTTTCGACCTTATACGCGTCTGGGGCGGTTCCTTCGGGGACCGCCCCTCTTGTTGCCGCCTAAGCGGTCTCTCTCCAGCCGCGCTCCAGGAAGGCCTCGAAGCTTGTGGCCGGGCGCCCGAGGATCCATTCCAGCACGTTCGAGTTTCCGACGAGCCCGTAGCGTTCGTAGTAGGCAAACATCGCGAGCAACGTCTCGACCTCGAAGTCGCCAAGCGCGGCTTCGCGAGCCGTCGCCGCCCAAGCCTCGCGTGAAAGCACCCGGGCCTCTATCGGGCGTCCCAGAAACCGGGTGAGGGCTTCGGCAACTTGCCTCGGGGAGAGGACCTCTCGGCCGCACAGCTCGTAGGTGGCGCCCTCGTGTCCGCGTGTCGTCAAGACGATGGCGGCGGCCTGCGCGACATCCTCCAGGTCGACCATGCTCACCCCGGCTTCCTCCGAGTAGGGCACGGCATAGGTGCTTTCCTGCAGGATGAGCTGCCGGTAGGCCAGGACGTTCTGCATGTAGGCAGCGGGCTGGAGGATCGTAAAGGGCAGCCCGCACTCCAACAGCCTCTCCTCGGCGCGCATCTTCTGCCAGTGATGGGCCATCGCCTCGGTCTGTGGGTGGAGAACTGAGTGGTAAACGAAGTGCTCGACGCCGGCGGCAGCGGCCGCTTCGATGGCCGTTTCGGCGACGGCCACCTCATCCGGGGCCATATTGGGGCAGATGTGATAGACCGCCCGGGCGCCACGAAAGGCGGCGGCCATGGTCTCCGGCGTACGCACGTCTCCGACGGTGATCTCCGATGCGCCGTTCGCCTTGGCTGCGGCGGCCTGGGATTCGCGGCGCACCAGCGCGCGCACGGCCAGACCCGCGGTGCTTCTCAAGGCCCGCAAAACGGCACTGCCCGTCTTGCCGCCAGCACCCGTCACCAGAATTACCTTCGGGTCGTTCAAGACGAGAGCCTCATGTACCGATTAGAATCCGTAGAGCTGCTGGCTCCCACGTTATCCTCGGAGAGCCCCGGCCGCTCCTGCTCGCATCCGACGCATATGTAATTGAAGCTTGTTGCCGGTAGGACCCGCGGCCGCAAGAATGACTCGCAGTAGCTTCTCTCGAGAAGGTCCCAGATGACCCGACTACGGCAGTTCATCCACCAGATGTCGCGCATCCCGCTCTGGAAAGTGCTCGGGATCTATCTGGCGGGTAGCTGGTTTGTCCTCCAGGCCGCGGATACGCTGGCCTCCGCCCTCAGCCTGCCCGAGTGGGCGCCGGCTCTTGCCCTATTCCTCCTGATCATCGGACTGCCGATCGTCATCGCCACCGCGGTCGCTCAAGGGGGTGCGCCGAACGCCGAAGGCGCGGTGCGGGCGGTCCCGGGTGCCGAGCACAGGTTACTGACCTGGCGCAACGTGGTCTCGGGTGGTGTCATCGCCGGGCTTGTCTGGGCTGGTGTAGTGCTCGCGCGGATGGATCGCTCGAGCGACGCTCGAGCGACGGTTGACACCCCTGCTGCCGGCATCGCGAACGTTGAAGAGGGCGTGGAGGCTCGTCGATCGGTCGCCGTGCTGCCGCTTTCTCACCGGAGCGAGGTCGAGGAGGACCTCTTCTTCGTGGACGGAATCCACGAGGACATCCTGACGCAGCTGAGCAAGATTGCTGGGCTGAAGGTGATCTCCCGGACCTCGGTGATGCAGTATCGGGAAACGCCGAAACCGATTCGCGAGATCGGCAAAGAGCTGAATGTCGCGACGATTCTCGAGGGGAGCGTGCAGCGAGCGGGCGATCGTGTACGCGTAAACGTGCAGCTCATCGATGCCCGCACGGACGGGCACCTCTGGGCGGAGACGTACAACGAGGAGCTGACGGCCGCCAACATCTTCTCGATCCAGAGCGACATCGCCCGCAAGATCGCCGAAGCGCTGCAGGCCACACTGGCGCCGGCCGTTGAAGAGCGGATCGAGGTGCGGCCCACCGAGAGCCTGGCAGCGTACGAGCTCTATGCGAGGGGCCGGTATCTGTGGAACGCCGGCTCCATGTTTGGCGGGGCGCAGGAACCGGTCGACCTGTTTAGCCGGGCGATCGAGGCCGACCCCGCCTACGCTCCAGCGTACGTGGGGCTCGCGCGCACCTTCTGGGCCCGCTGGGTGATCGGTGTCCTCTCGGCCGAGGAGGCGATGCCGCAGTGGCGGGCCGCGATCGAGCAGGCGCTTGAGCTGGATCCGGATCTGGCCGAGGCCCACGCCGCCCTCGGCGAGGTTCTGACGAACGAGCTTCGTCTGGAAGATGCGGAGCGGGCGTTCCTGCGCGCCCTGGAGCTCAACCCCGGCTCTGCCGAAGTGCGCGGCGGATACAGTCTGCTTCTGCTCTATCTGAGACGTAACTCGGAATCGGTAAGCGAGGCCCGCCGCGCGGTAGAGCTGGATCCGCTCTCGATCGGCACCAGGATCGGTCTGGCGATCGCTCTTCTGTTCGTCGGCGACTACGAGGCTGCGCTGGCGGAAGCGACCCGGGTTCTGGAGCTGGCGCCGGAACATGCTGATGCCCACTACTTTCTGGGAGCCGCCCTGGCCCTGGACGGACAGCTGGAAGAGGGGATCGCCTCGCTGCAGCGGTCGAACGACCTGGACCCCGAGAGTCCTGGACGGCGCACGGCCCTGGCCTGGGCATATGCGAGGGATGGGCAACGCGAGAGAGCCCTCGAGCTCCTCGCCGACGTGCCGGAGATGGGCTTCAACCTGAAGGAGATGGCGCTCGTGTACGGCGAGCTTGGAGAGACGGACCGAGCGTTCGCTTTCCTGGACAGAGCCTACGCCGACCATCCGGCGAACCTGCTGAACCTGTCGGTTGACCCCGCGGCCGATTCCCTCCGGGCGGACCCCCGGTTCGAACAGCTCATGAAGAAGCTGGGACTGGACAACGTGGCGCAAAGCGAGGTCCCGTAGAGACCGAATCCACCTTTAATCGAAATCCATAAAAGGAGTTCACAATGCGTACGATGCTCACATGGACGGTTCCCGTGGCCAAAGGCAATCAGGCAATCGCAGACGGCTCGCTCGCGTCAGCGATCGAAGCGCTGATCGAGCAGCTGGAGCCGGAGGCGGCCTACTTCATGCCCGTGAACGGAAAGCGTGCCGGGATGATGGTCTTCGACATGACCGATTCCGCCCAGATTCCCCAGATCGCAGAGCCGTTGTTCGACAAGCTCGACGCGGAGCTCGAATTCAAACCGGTCATGAACCCGGACGATCTGCGAAGAGCGCTGTCCAGCCTCTAAAGGCCGCGGCGGCCACGGCCGCGCCCACATCGATCAGGGGATTGACCAGGTTGACGAGATTCCCCGTTGATACTATACTTGGGTGTAGTATCAACCAATACGGATAACATGGGCGAAATGACTGCCAGCAGACCATCCCACGCTATGGGTATAGCGGAGTCCACGAAAAAGGATCTCCTGCGCCGGCTGGCTCGAGCTCGGGGGCAGATTGACGGCATCCGCCGCATGGTGGAGGACGAGCGGTACTGCCCGGACATCATGCAGCAGTTCGCCGCAGTCAATTCAGCGTTGCGTTCTGCTGAGAAGCTGTTGTTGGCCAACCATCTCGAGTACTGCGCGAGCCATGCCATCGCGCATGGCGGCGAGCCCGCGGAGCAGGTTCGGTCCGAGCTCGTCGACCTGTTTCACCGGTATCTACGGTGAGAAGTCCTAACCGAAGACTCGCGGCGAGCTTCATGCTCATGCTGCTGATCCTGCAGACGGGGACGGCGTTTCCGCAGCGAAGCTGTGCCCACGAACCGGCTGGCCAGCACCACGATTCGGCCATTTCTGCCAAATACGGTGATGTTCCCGGCAGCGAACAGGCGGAAACCGAGACTTGGCGCGACGTCCACCGCGACACCGCGCCGGTCTCGGACTCGTGCGCTGCGACCGTGCAGTGCGCCCTCGATCCTCCTGCTCACGTCTCCGCAGCTCGGAGATTTCAGTCAAACGTGCAGGTCGCCGAGGAATCCGGCCCGACTTGGTTCCTGCATGTGGCTCCCACCACCCACGCGACTCCCCCTCCCAAGACCTGATCTGGGGTCGCTGCAAGCGACTCATGCGGTCTCGGGCGACCGCCTCGCTAAATCAGGCCCCCAAGCAAGAAACCGATAACTAAATACTCGGTGCCTCGCACCGTGAGGAGCATCTCGACGCATGGAACCGATGCGCGTTCGACGCCCCGTCCTCCTGTTGGTCGTGTTGACGGCGGCTCATACAGGACAGGCGATTTCACAGGTCACGGCAAGGCCTCTCTCGATCGACGAAGCTGTGGCACTGACGAGAGAGGGGAACCCGGCACTCAGAGCGGCGAGACTCAGAGCGGATGTGGCGGCCGAGCGCGTGCCACAGGCGGGCGCGCTGCCGAATCCCATTCTCGGTTTCGCACTGATGAACCGGCAGATCGCCGACTTCGGTTCGACCGCCGAGCCGATGCTCCAGAACCGGATCGAGTTCTCACAGCGGCTGCCTTGGCCCGGCAAGCTCGGTTTTTCCGAGGACCGATGGGAGCTGCTCGCAAGCGCCGGCGATCTCGACGCGGATGAGACCGAGCAGGCGCTCATCGCCAGGCTGAAGGCTGTGTACTACGAGCTCGCCTTCATGGATCGGGCGCTCCTTATCATGGAGGACACGCGCGACTTACTGCGCGAGTTCCTGGACGTCTCCTCGACGCTCTATTCCGTGGGCGAGGGCCTGCAGCAGGATGTTCTGCAAGCCCAGGTGGCCGTGGCCTCGATGACCGAGGACATCACGGTCGTTGAGCAGGACCGGCTCGCCACATCCGCCCGCCTCAACGCCCTACTCGGGAGAGAGGCCACGGTCCCGATCGGCGACCTCGAACTTCCTCCGCCTGGCGAAGCGCTCCCGCCCATCGATGTGCTCATGGCCATGGCGGACGTGCAGAGACCCGGATTGCAGGCGGCGCGGGAGCGTGCCCTGGCCGCCGAGGCGGGCTATAAGGCAGCGCGGAGAGCGGTCTATCCCGATTTCAACGTCGGAATGGCCTATTCACAACGACCTGAGTTCAACGATTGGCTCTCCTTCATGGTGGGGATCAGCCTGCCTCTATGGGCTGGGAAGAGCCACCTGCCGGCGCGCCGCGAGATGGCGGCGATGCAGGCGGAGCAGGAAGCCAGAGCGATCGACCTCTACAACGAGACGTTCGCGCGGATCGCCGAGCGACGAGCCGAAGCGGAGCGAGCCCGGAAGCTGGTGGCGCTGTACTCGACCTCGGTGCTCCCGCAGGCCCGCGCCGCCGTCGAATCGGCGCTGTCGGCATATCGCGTCGGGAAAGTGGACTTCATGACTCTCGTGCAGAACGAGCTAACAGTGAACCGCTTCGAGATAGAGAGCGTGCGCCTGGCGGCCGAGTACCAGAAGGCCGTCGGCGAGCTCGAAGCGCTCGTCGCGTCCGAGCTGGGAGGTGCGCTATGAGACGTCTCCGCAACCGGCATTCCACATTCGTATCCGGATCGATTCTGGCGTCCGTGCTGCTCGTCGCTTGTGGCGACGGCGATGCTTCTAGAGCCGCAAATGGCACGGTCTCCGAGGGTGACGTAACCGGCGCGGAAGAAGCGGACGCCGCCGCTGCCGAGCGACAACCGGTCCACCTCTCGGCCGAGCAGGAACGGGCGTTGGGCGTCGTCTACGTTACGGTCCGACGGCAGACGCTGACCCGATCCATTCGCACGGTCGGCCGAATCGAGGCGCCGGAACCGAACGTTGCCGACGTCACGCCGAAGATCGAGGGGTTCATCGAACAGCTGTTCGTGGCCTCGACGGGCGAAACGGTCCGCCGCGGTCAGCCCCTTCTCGCGCTGTACAGTCCCGAGCTCGTCGCGGCGCAGGAGGAGCTCCTTACCGCACGGCGGCTAGTAACCGGAGTTGACTCCACGGCCAAAGAAGCCTGGCGGAGTGCCGGTGTCATGCTCGAGGCGGCTCGCCGCCGTCTCGCCTATTGGGACATCACGCCCGAGCAGATCGACCGACTCGAGAGCACGGGCGAGGTGACGAAGACGCTCACTCTGGTGGCGCCCGTCAGCGGGATCGTGCTCGAGAAAGACGTCTTCGAGGGTCAGCGCGTGATGCCGGGGATGAGGCTCTATCGGATAGCGGATCTCACCGAGGTGTGGGTCGAGGGGGAGGTTTTTGAGCAGGACATCAAATTTGTCGAGGCGGACGCGCAGGCGCACATCGAGGTGGCCGCCTATCCGGGCGAGCACGTGATGGGCACAGTGAGCTTCGTCTACCCGACGGTGGACGTACAAAGCCGCACCAACCGCGTGCGTGTGACAGTCTCGAACCGCGATCTCCGGCTCAAGCCTGGCATGTTCGCAACGATCTTTTTTGACGTGGAGGTAGCCACCGATGCGCTGGCCGTACCGATGGAAGCAGTGGTCGTGACGGGCGAGCGCAACCTCGTATTCTTGCGCGACGAGGACGGGACGCTCGCAGCGCGCGAGGTCGTGCTCGGCGCCTGGGCGGGCGAGCAGACCGCGATCCTATCTGGCCTTACCGAGGGCGAGCGGATCGTGGCCTCGGCGAACTTCCTCGTCGACGCCGAGTCGCGCCTCGGAGGAGCCGGCGGCATGCCCGGCACGCAGCACTCCGGCCATGGCTCCGTGCTGGAGCCCGAGTCACCGGACGCCGATCAGCAGCCCGGAGATGAGACGGAGGCAGAAAAGCAGGGCGGGGAGCACGACCATGATTGAGCGCGTCATCGCATGGTCGCTCGACAACCGGTTTCTGGTTCTTCTCGCCACGGTTGCTGTGATCGGAGCCGGCATCTGGGCGATGCGGACCACGCCGTTGGACGCGATCCCCGACCTGTCGGACGTACAGGTCATCGTCCAGGCGGATTTCCGGGAGCAGGCTCCCGACATAGTCGAGGACCAGATCACCTATCCGATCGCCTCGGAGATGCTGAAGGTCCCCGGCGCCAGGGTGGTCCGCGGCTTCTCCTTCTTCGGCCTAAGCCTGGTATACGTGATCTTCGAGGACGGCACGGACATCTACTGGGCCCGCTCCCGCGTGCTGGAGTACCTGAACGGGATTCGACAGCAGCTCCCGCCCGGCGTGGAACCGGTTCTGGGGCCAGATGCCACGGGCGTCGGCTGGGTGTTCGAGTACGTCTTGGAGTCCGACAGCTTGAACCTGGCCGAGCTTCGCACCCTGCAGGATTGGTACATCCGCTACCAGCTGACGGCCGTACCCGGCGTCTCGGAGGTGGCGAGCCTGGGCGGGTTCGTGCGGCAGTACCAAGTCGAGGTGGATCCGGAGAGGCTCCGGGCCTTCAATATCCCCGTCACGCGGGTCGCTCAGGCGATCGGGGCGCACAACATCGACATCGGCGCCCGAGTTCTCGAGATGGGCGGCCGCGAATACATGATCCGCGGTCTCGGCTATCTGGAGGGCACCGAGGACATCCGCAACGTGGCGGTGGGCGCGACCCCGAACGGAACACCGATCCGGGTGGCTGACGTCGCCACCGTGCAGGTCGGTCCCGCACCGAGGCGAGGCGCGGCCGATCTGGACGGGCGGGGAGAGGTCGTTGCCGGGATTGTCGTGATGAGGTTCGGCTCGGACGCCCTCAAGACGATCGAAGCCGTGAAGGAGAGGGTCGAGGAGATCAATCGCGGTCTACCTCCCGGAACGCAGCTGCGCACCGCGTACGACCGGAGTGAACTGATCCACCGAGCCATCGAGACGCTGCGGGACAAACTGCTCGAGGAGTCCCTGATCGTGGCGGCGGTGGCCGTCGTGTTCCTGCTCCACTTCCGCTCGGCGCTTGTGGCGATCGTCACGCTTCCGCTCGGCATTCTGATCTCGTTCATCGTGATGCGGTGGATCGGGGTGAACGCGAACATCATGAGCTTGGGTGGGATCGCCATCGCGATCGGAGCCATGGTGGATGCCGCCATCGTGATGATCGAGAACATGCACAAGCACCTGGAACGCGCGGAGCCAGGCACCTCGCGCTGGGAGATCGTCTACGCGAGCGCCATGCAAGTGGGGCCTCCGCTCTTCTTCTCCCTTCTCATCATCACCTTCAGCTTCCTGCCCGTTTTCGCCCTGGAGCAACAGGAAGGCCGCCTCTTCAAGCCGCTCGCATATACGAAGACGTTCGCGATGGCCGGTTCCGCTTTCCTGGCGATCACGCTGGTGCCGGTTCTGATGGGATACCTGATCCGTGGCCGGATCCGGCCCGAGTCCAGAAACCCGTTGAACCGGGCTTTGCGGATTCTCTACCGGCCCGTCATCGGTTTCGCCACGCGCCGTCCGTGGATCGTGGTCGGCGGCGCGGTCCTGGTTCTCGCTGCGACGGTGCTTCCATGGCAACGCCTCGGCAGCGAGTTCATGCCGCAGCTCCACGAGGGGTCGGTGCTCTTCATGCCGACTACGGTCCCGGGGGTGTCGATCGCCCAGGCCCGGGAGATCATGCGCCATCAGGACAGCGTCCTGGCTTCGTTTCCGGAGGTCGAGACCGTGCTCGGCAAGGCGGGACGCGCCAAGACAGCTACGGATCCCGCCCCGCTCGATATGTTCGAGACCACGATCACCCTTCGGCCGAACGAGGAGTGGCGTCCAGGCCTGACCTACGAGGAGCTGATCGCGGAGATGGATCGGGCGGTCCGGATGCCGGGGGTGACAAACGCCTGGACCATGCCGATCAAAGGCCGAATCGACATGCTGGCCACGGGTGTGCGAACGCCGGTCGGAATCAAGGTCTTCGGTCCCAACCTCGACTCCCTTCAGGCCATCGGGCAACGTGTCGAGCGGATCGTGCAGGAGGTTCCCGGAACACGGAGCGCGTTCGCCGAGCGCGGCGTTTCAGGCTACTACGTGGACATCGACGTGGACCGGATCGAGGCGTCCCGCTACGGACTCAACGTCGGCGATATTCACCACGCGATCATGGCGACCGTCGGCGGCGTGACCGCCTCCATCACCGTCGAGGGCCGGGAGCGCTACGAGGTCAATGTACGCTACCCGAGGGAGCTCAGAGACGACCCGGAAAAACTGCGCGAGGTGCTCGTTCCGGCGATGAGCGGTGCTCAGATCCCACTCGGCCAGGTCGCTAGCGTTTCCGTGCTTCAAGGACCGATGGCCGTGAAGACGGAGGATGCTTTCCCGGTAACAACGATCTTCGTTGATATAGGCGAGCGTGACGTAGGTGGCTACGTGGAGGAGGCGAAACGCCTCGTCAGCGACCGCCTGGTCCTTCCGTCGGGATACACGCTCGTCTGGAGCGGTCAGTACGAGTTCATGGAGCGCGTCGCGGAGCGCATGCGGATCGTGGTGCCCGTAACGCTGGGGGTCATATTCCTGCTGCTCTACCTCAATTTCCGCGGGCTTGCTAAGTCGCTCATCGTCATGCTCGCGCTTCCGTTCTCCGTCGTCGGCGGCATCTGGTTCTTATGGCTGCTGGGTTACAACACGAGCGTCGCCGTGTGGGTCGGGTTCATCGCCCTCGCAGGGGTAGCCGCCGAGACCGGCGTCGTGATGATGATCTATCTCGACGAGGCGTTCCACCGCCGGCGCCGGGAGGGGTTGATGAGCACGGCGGCCGACGTGGCGGAGGCGGTGAGGGAGGGTGCGCTCGAGCGCCTGCGTCCGGTGATCATGACCGTCACTGCGATCACGGCTGGCCTCGCCCCGATCCTCTGGAGCTCCGGGACGGGCGCCGATGTCATGAAGCGGATCGCATCGCCGATGGTGGGCGGAATGATCAGCGCCACGATTCTCACCCTCGTGGTGATCCCGGCCATCTACCTTCTGTGGAGGTCCTGGCAGGTGAAACGTTCCGTAGAGCTGCCTAGGCGGAGGCGTAGAGCTGGAGCCGGGTGACGAAGGCTTCGACGATCTCCTCCAGAGTCCCCAGGTCCGGATGGCGGAGAAACACCATCCCGTCGGAGATCAGTGTGGCCTGCCAGTTACGGCGGGGAGCCCCGATCGGGAGCAGATCGAGGCTGCAGACGAACGGGCCGTACTCCTGAAGCAGCGGCGCCAGCCCCTCCACGCGCTCGATCCGCCCCTGACCGCGGGCGCGCTTGATCACCCAGCAGGAGTTGTACTTCCGCTCGACCGTCTGTGAGAACCGGCCGTTGCAGACGGCCTCGGCCCAGCCGGCGTACGTGTCGATATCGGACGCGAAGTTGATCAGATCGACGGTTCGGACGCCCGGCGGGCGGGCGGCGATCTCCCCGAACACGGCCTCCCCGTCCGCCGTCCGGTACCACTCCATGTGCGTGTAGCCGGTCTTGAACCCGAGAGCTTCGATGACTGCCTCGCCCATGGCCCGTCCGACCTGCAGGTCGGAAGCGTCGACGTCTCGAAGCGAATACGTAACGGGGCTGATCCACTCGACCTGCTTCGTCACCAAGGCGCGCGGCACGTACTGGCAGATGTTGAAATGTTGGATCTTGCCGTCCACGCAGATCGTGTCGAAGGTCATGTCATCGCCCTCGACGAACTCCTCGACGCTCACCTGCGGCACGTGGCGGAGGGCGGGCACGAGCGCCTCGAGCTCCTCGCCCGAGTCCACCCGGTACGTATCCGCCGAGCCGGCCCCGGCGATCGGTTTGACGATGAGCGGATAGCCGATCTCCGCGGCAGCGTCCCGGCACTCGGCCACGCTGACCGCGCGGGCATGCCGCGGCGTGCGGATGCCGGCATCGTCCAGCACCTGCTTCATGACTTCCTTGTCCCGGAACGGGATCGTCTCGGCGACGGTCATGCCGGGGAGGCCGAGGGCCTCACGGAGCCGGGCGGAGAGGATCATCAGCGGCTCCCACAGACACTCGATCTGATGAATCGGTGATCGACCCGCCAGCTCGCGCACCTCGGCGATGACGGCGTCCTCGTCGACGAAGGAACGAACCTGCACGTACTCGGCGAGGCTCACCCGGGCGACCTCAGGTAGGGCACCGAGCGGCTGATCTCCCAGGCCGATCACCCGGGCGCCCGTCTGAGCCAGGGCGCGCGTGAAGTACTGCATCTCGGCCGGAAAGCCCGGCGCGACCATCAGGACGTTCATCGGGATCTCAGGTTCTTCATCGTCAAACTCCTGCGGCCGCTCAACCGAGCTCGACCCGCACGCGGCTGACGATCCGCGCGAGTCCCTCCTCGACAACGGCCGTATCCGGGTGGCGGAGAATAATGAACCCCTCTCCCTCGTACGTGCCGGACGCCGGTTGGCCCTCCCGAGGCAGGCGGGCTTCGACGACGAGGCTGCCCAGCTCGCGTTGGATCTCCTCCAGTCCGCGAACGGCCTGGACGCGGCCTCGACCCTGCCCGCGAAGATACGCCGCCCCCGCTGCGAACGGGTGGGGTCCCGGCTCGAACCGGTCGTACACGGAGAGGTCTGCCCATGCCGAGTACAGATCGAAGTCGTTCGCCCAGGAGATGAGACTGGTGAACTGCGCGCCCGGGGGACGCGCGCCCACCTCGGAGATCGCCACGCTGCGGTCGGGCCGGTGGAACCACTCCATGTGGCTGAGTCCCGTGCCGATGCCGAGGGCCTGAAGTGCCGGCTGAGCGACCACTCTGATGCCCTCATAGCGTGGCGCGTCGATATCGCGGGGTAGAAGCACGGTCCACTGGATCCACGGCTCCTGTAGTACCTCGAGGGGGCCGGGCGAGTAATCGCTGACCGAGTACCAGACGATCCGGCCGTCCAGGCAGATGCTGTCGAACGAGTGCTCTTCGCCGACGATGAATTCCTCGAGCAGGGCAGGGCGCTCGGGGGTGGGCGGCATCAACCTGAGCGCTTCCAGCAGCTCTGGTTCGCTCTCCACTCGCCCGGTCCCACGGGCCCCGGAGCCGGCAGGAGGCGTGACCACAAGCGGAAATCCCGTCTCGCGGCTGAACGTGAGGGCCTCCTCGAGGTCGCCGGCCAGCCGGTGGCGTGCGCAAGGGAGCCCGTGGTTTTGGAGGACCGTCTTCATCCTGGCCTTGTCACGGAAGTTCGCCGCCGCCTCGGCCCGCATGCCGGGGAGATCGAGCCGGTCCCTGAGCTCGCCGAGCGGCACCTGGAGCTCCTCCAGGGTGCCGAGTAGGCGTTCCACGCTTCCGAGGCTGGCTTCGATCTGGCCGATGCCGTCGAGGATCGAGTCGGGATCGAGGCTATCCTCCACCCGAGCGTGCGCCGCCAACTTCGACCTCAAGCCAGGCGGCAGCTTCTCGAGCGGGTCCTGCGAGATCAGTCCAAGCCGCACTCCCGCCAGCGACGCGGCCGCATCTACGAAGCGGAGCGTCGTTTCAAGAAAGAACGGAGCGACGAAGATGACGTTGGCCATGATCGTTGTCGGGCCTGTTGGGCGTTCCCCGGGCTGACGATGATCGCTACACTTGAGAGCCGCGAAACTGAAGAAAGCAGCCTCAAAGTCAAGCGAGCCGATCCCGAATGCACGTCATTTTCGTCGAACCGCGATTCCCCGCCAACCAGAAAGAGTTCGTCCGCGGCCTCGCCGAGGCCGGCGCCGAGGTCACCGCGGTAGGCGAGGCACCGCAGGAAGCGCTCGGCGAAGAGCTCAGCCGGTACCTGCTCCACTACGAGCAGGTAAGCTCCGTCGTCGACACGGAAGAGCTGGTCCGCGTCGTCCGCTGGGTGCACGACCGGAAGCCGGTGGACCGGCTCGAGGCCACGATCGAAGCGCATATCCTGCCGGTGGCCGAGGTCAGGGAGACGCTCGGGATTCCAGGCACCAGCCTGAGGACCGCGTTTCTCTGCCGCGACAAGCCGGCGATGAAGGAGGCGCTTCGCGAGGCCGGCGTTCCGTGTGCCGCGTCACTGGGAAGCTCGTCCGCCAGCGAGATCCACGAGTTCGCGCGCACCACCGGCTTCCCGCTGATCCTCAAGCCCCGGGCAGCAGCCGGCGCCGCCGGAACGGCACGCATCGAGGATCCGAGGGAGCTCGACGAGGCGATGGTAGAGATGGGGGTCGATCGAGGCGCGAGCGTGGCCGTCGAGGAGTTCGTCGAGGGCCACGAGGCGTTCTACGACACGATCTCGATCGATGGGAGGATCGAGCACGACTTCATCACCCACTACTACCCGAACGTGCTGGAGGCGATGCGCACCCGATGCGTCTCGCCGCAGTTCATCGCGACCAACCGCGTGGACTCGGCGCCGGAGTACGCCGAGGTTCGGGAGCTGGGCCGCAAGGTGATCTCCGCTCTCGGGATCGAAACGTCGGCGACCCACATGGAATGGTTCTTCGGGCCGAAGGGCCTCAAGTTCTCCGAGATCGGCTGCCGGCCTCCGGGGGTCCGTGCCTGGGATCTGTACTGCGCCTCGAACGAGATGGACCTGTACCGGGAATGGGCGGAGGCGATCGCGTACGGCCGCACCAGCCAGAAGCCGTCGCGGCGCTACTCGGCCGGGATCGTGAACCTTCGGCCGGATCGCGACGGCCGGATCGTATCCTACGAGGGCCTCGAGCAGATCCAACGAGAGTACGCGCCGTACATCATAGACCTGCACGCCCCTCCACCCGGCACTCCCACGCAGCCCGTCGAGGCCGGCTACCTGGCCAACGCCTGGCTGCGCATGAGGCACACGGACTACGATGAGCTTCGGCAAATGCTCGATCGGGTGGGGGAGACCGTTCAGGTGAGAGCCGGTTGAGCGAGTCGCCGGAGGTACGAGAAACCCGCGGCGGGGCGAAGCGGTTGCGCGCCCGACAAGCAGTGCTGCTCGGTCCGCAGAGTCTCAAGCCAACCCTGGCGGAGGTCGTTTCCGAGATTACGCCGGCGGGCACGATCGCCACGGTGACGGCCGGCTGGCAGGAACGTGAGGGCGAGGACGAAGAGCTGGATGCGGCGCTGGACGGGCGCTCTCTCAACCTCCGCCTCTACGAGCGCTTCGATCGCGTGTCGGATGAGGACCCGGAGCTGGCGGCGGCTCACCGGGAGATCCAGGACCGCCTCAAGCTTCTTCGCCGGGCGTACAACGTACGCCTCACTCGGCTGATGGATGCCTGGGTGGCCATCGCCGGGCTGGCGGGCGAGCCGTCCGTTTTGGGGCCGGAGCGCGAGGCCGCTCTGGAGGGGATCCGCCGCCTGGATGCGCGCCAGCTCTCCCGCGTGCGGGAGATCCGCGACGAATTTGCAGACCGGCACAGGCTCGAGGAGCATCCTGCCCTTGCGCGCGAGCGTGACGAGATCGCGGGCCTGCTCGAGGACGTCGAAGCCGCGGTGGTGGCCGGCGGACATGTCGCCGTGCTCCTTAACCGACTCAACCTGTTTGGTCTTCGTGGCCTGTTGGCCGGCAAGGTGCTGGTCGCTTACTCGGCTGGTGCGATGGCGCTCTCGCCGCGCGTCATCCTGTTCCACGACAGCCCGCCGCAGGGCGCGGGTCACGCGGAGGCGTTCGAGGAGGGGTTGGGCATGTTTCCGGGGATCCTTCCGCTGCCGTCCGGCAGCCGGCGTCTCCGAACGGATGACCAGGAACGCACCGGTCGGTTCGCCCGCCGATTCGCTCCCGCGATCTGCGTTCTGCTGGACACCGGGACACGGGTGCAGTGGCGGGGCCGTGGGTGGCGGTCGGTCGGCCCGGCGCTCGCACTCGAGCCGGATGGCCTGCTCGAGCCGCTTCGAGGCTACCGGAAGCGCGTGGCATGACACACCCACTTCATGCCCTGGATGCCGCCGAGTCGCGTCGGATGCTATCCTCGCCGGCGTTGCAGGAGCTCGAGAGATCGGTGGCCGCGGCCGGAGCGCACGCTGCATCCGAGGCGGTCGACGCCTTCCTCTCGTCGCATTCGTTCCCGCTGGCCGAGCCCCCGTACTACACGCTCGTCTACCGTGGGCCCGGCGATGAGGTGAACCTCCGTCACTGGATCTATGCGCTTCCCACCTCGCAACCGTTCCGCCGACTTCCCGGTACGGACCTCTGGCATCGGACCGTGGAGCTGCCGCCCGGATCTCGGGTCGAGTACAAGCTCGAGATCGTGAGCCGAGGACATGCCGAATGGATCGAGGATCCGTTGAACGGCCAGCATGCCACGGACCCGTTCGGGGCCAACTCGGTGATCTGTGCGGAGGGGTACGAGGTGCCGGAGTGGACGCAGCCGGATCCGGACGTTCGAACCGGTCAGCTGGAGGACCGGGTCGTCAAGAGTGACGTGTTCGGAGGCGGGCGGCCGCTCACCCTCTACCGGCCGGCACGCTTCCGGTTGCGGCGACGCTATCCCCTTATGATAGTTCACGATGGACAGGATTACCTAAAGTATGCCGGTATCAAGACCGTCCTGGACAACCTCATTCACCGGCTGGAGATTCCGGGCATGATCGTGGCCTTGCTGCACGCCGAGCGTCGCATGAGCGAGTACTCGGCTGATCCGCGGCACGCCAGGTTCCTGGTCGAGGAGCTGGTGCCCGAGCTCGAACGGGAGCTGCCGTTGCTAGGAACGCCGGAAGGCCGCTGTCTGTTGGGGGCCAGCATGGGAGCTGTGGCTGCCTTCCACGCGGCGGCTTCCTACCCGGACTACTTCGGTCGTCTGCTCTTGCAGTCCGGCTCGTTCGCCTTCTCCGACATAGGGGAAAGCCCCAGAGGCCTGCCGCTCGAGCCCGTCGTAGAGCTGATGAACTCGTACCGCGAGGAGCCTCGCGCGATCAGCCGGCAGGTCTTCGTCTCGGTTGGCACCTACGAATCGCTCGTATACGAGAACCGGTCGCTCGTTCCCGTTCTCCAGTCGACGGGCATGGACGTCCGCTACGTCGAAGCCCGCGACGGGCACAACTGGGAGAACTGGCGCGACAGGCTCCGGGAAGGGCTCTCGTGGCTTCTTCCCGGTCCGCTCTGGATGGTCTACGAATGAGCGATGTCACACGTAGCATCGGCCTGTCGCTCGGCGCCGACATCTGCTGGCCGATCGCCTATCGGGAGATCCTGAAGCGGCTCGATCTGCGCATCCCGGTTGAGGGAGATGTCGTGCGCTTCGAGGTGGAGAACGTCACGATCGAGCCGTTCGACCTCAGGCAGGAGTGCAGATACGATGTGGTCATCGACCGGCTGACCCACTGGTACCACACGACGCGTGAGTGGATCAAGAAGGCGGTTGTCCTGGACGATCTTTACGTGTTCAACAACCCGTGGAGCGTCCAGTCGATGCAGAAGCACACCACCTACTGCGCGATGGTGCGCCTCGGGCTGCCGATCCCATCGACCTGGCTCGTTCCGCCCAAGGAGTACGATCCGGCCGACGATCTGCACGTGACGCTTCAGCGCTACGCCCGTCTGTTCGATCTCGGGGACGTCGGCCGCAGCCTCGGATACCCGCTCTATATGAAGCCGTATGACGGAGGCGGCTGGAAGGCTGTTTCTCGCATCGACTCCGACGAGGCGCTGCGAGCCGCGTACGAGCAGAGCGGGAAGTACGTCATGCACCTGCAAGCCGGCGTGGATCCGCACGACCTCTTCGTGCGGTGCGTCGGGCTCGGACCGCAGATCCGGATGATCTCCTACGACCCCGCCGCGCCCCTGCACGACCGCTACACGATGCGAACCGACTTCCTGACTCCGGCAGAGGAGCGTCTGCTCGAGAACATGACGCTCACGATCAACACTTTCTTCGGCTGGGACTTCAACTCCTGTGAAGCGATGCGTGGCGGCGGCAACTGGTTGCCGATCGACTTCGCCAACCCGTGTCCGGACAGCCAGGTGACCTCGCTGCACTACCACTTCCCGTGGCTCATCCAGGCGAACATCCGCTGGTCGGTCTTCGCGGCAGCCACTAGGCGCCGGATGCGGTTCAACCTGGATTGGCAGCCCTACTTCGATGCGTGCGAGGAGGGGATGACCCTGGAAGAGCGCTTGGAGGCGTGTGCCGCGATCGCCCGAACCCGCCTGGAGGCGGACCGGTTCGAGGAGTTCTGCGACGAGCACCTGTCACACCTGGATGACGTGAGCCACGAGTTCTTCGCCGGCGACACGGCCCGGGACGCCGTTCACCAGAAGGTGGCCTCGCTGTTTCCGGAGCACGAGGTCGAGGAGTTCACCGAGCTGTTCTGGGAACGGATCCAGCGATGGCGTGCAGCCACTACGTTGGCCGGGAGCGTTTCGTGAAGCTGGTGACCGAATGGCATTCGGAGCGGCTTGGCCAAGAGGTCGCCGTAGCCCGCTGGGGAGAGTCGGGAGCTCCCCTGCTCATCTTTGCCACCGCCGGCGGGGATGCGGAGGAGATCGAGCGGTTCCTGGTCATCGACACGCTCGCTCCGTATCTGGAGGCGGGCCGGATCAAGGTGTACTCCTCTGATAGCCTCGCCGGGCGTGCCATGCTCACGCAGGAGGGATCGCCGGAGCATCGCATGCGGATGATGAACCGCTTCCAGGAGTTCATCTATCGTGAAGTGGTGCCGGCCATCCGGGCGGATTGCGGAGATCCGGAGGTCGGGGTCATGGCCGCCGGCTCATCGATCGGCGCCTTCTATGCGCTTTCCATGGTGTGCCGGTATCCGGATGTCTTCACCCACGCGCTTTGCATGAGCGGCAGCTACAGTCTGCTGCGCTTCCTCAAGGCCACGCCCGCACAGACGACCGAAGACTTCTTCCTTTCCTCGCCCCTTCATTTCCTTCCGGGATTGGAAGGGGATCTGCTCGACCTGCTCCGGAGCCGCTTCGTGCTCATCGCCTCGGGGCGCGGCAAGGCAGAGGACATCGATGAGTCGTTTCGGGTGGCCGAGCTTCTTCAGCATAAGGGCGTGCCTCACCGGATGGACGATTGGGGCGAGGAATGGGATCACGATTGGCCGCTTTGGCGGAACATGCTCTATCGCTACGTGGATGAGCTCGCTCCGCCGGAAGGGCCGGAAAGCCCCGCCGGATAGACGCGCCAACCGCTGTGAATGCGCGCCCCATACAGCTCTGCGCCATCCCGGAGCTCCTCATCGTTGACGGGAGCTTTCGCGAGATGCTCGAGCAGTCCGCTCTCCAGGTGGCCGGACTCTGATCCCGTCAGCTCGATCGCCCGGGCGGCATGCCGAAGGGCGTAGCTGTTCTCTAGACCCGTCAGGTCATCGAAGAACCACGCGCACGAGGTGAACATGCACAGCCGGTGTCGTTGGAGCTCGAGTAGCTCGAAAGCGCGGTCCGGGCGGCCGGTCCTCGTCGCTTTCTGGGCAAACCGCATTCGGTCGTCCTCGGTGGCGGACGCGACTTCGCCGTACCGATCCAGGGTGCTCCACGGGTCGCCGAACAGGGGGGCTGCCTCACGCTCGTAGATCGGGTCCAGCTGGCCTGCCAGCCACTCCAGAGCGTCGCGCAGCGGCGCCCTCCAGCGCTGCTGAGACTCCTCCTCCGGAGCCATCTTGCATCCGCAGTCCGTCCGCCAACGGTCCACGCCGTGCGGGCAGCTCCAGGCGCTCGGCTCGACGAGCGTGGCTCCGTCTTGCGGCGAGACGCGGGTGAGGACCGACCCGAAGTTCTCGACCCTGATGGACTCCTTGCCGTCGAGCCCTTCCAGCGCGGCGGCGAGCGCCATCTCTCCACCCTTGTGATGGTGGCCGTACGTCTCTCCATCGGTGGCCAGGGCCAGAAGCCAGGGCTCTGCTTCACTCGCCTTCTCCGCCAGAGACGCCACTCGGGCGACCCACGCGTCCGGCTCGCGCGTCATCGAGCCGAAGGCGATGTCGTGCGACAGAGCGCCGTCGAACACGAAAACGGCGATCGTCCGGCCACCTTCTGTCCGGAACGCGGCCGGCATCCCGCGCTCGGGAGCGTTCTCGATCTGGCGCGGGGCAAGAACGGTGTAGGCGATTCCCTCGGCCGCCAGCACATCAAGCGTCTCGTCATCGACGGCCGTCTCGGGCAGCCACATACCCTCCGGATCCCGCCCAAACCGGCGCCGAAAGTCAGCAATTCCCCATCTCACTTCGGTCCTCTTCTCCCGCCGGGAAGAGAGCGGGAGGATCACGTGATGGTAAGGGGCGGCCATCGCGTTTCCGTGCCCACCGTTCGTCTCCAGGCTCTGCCGGTCCGCCTCAAGAATGGCTTCATACGTGTCCTTCGCTTCTCTCTCCAACCAGCGCAGAAGCGTGGGTCCGAAGTCGAAGCTCATCCGGGCGAGAGCGTTCAGCGGGCCGCGCCCGGGATCCTCTGCGGTCGGCGGCACGGAGACGATGGGCCCGTAGCACTCCCGCTCGATCCGCTGGTTCCAATCGCTGAAGGGAGAAGCGGACGGCTCGGGCAGGATCTTGCCGAGCCACGGATCCTCGCGGGGCGGCTGGTAGAAGTGCCCGTGGATGACGATCGACCGGCCGGCGTTCATCTACGGATGACAGGCCGGTCTCGGGTGGAGACGTTCATGGCTTGTGAGCGGCGAGCGCGCGCCGGTAGACGCTAAGGTACTTCGCAGCGGAGGCCTGCCAGCCGAAGTCGCGGCTCATCGCCTCTCGAACGTGCGGCTGCCACGCAGCGGATCCCGTTGCGAACAGATCGAGGGCCCGTCTCACGGTAAGATCGAGCGCTTCGGCCGTGTACTCGTCGAACACGAAGCCGGTCACCTGGTCTTCTACCGTGTCCGCCAAACCGCCGACTCGGCGGGCCACCGGGAGGGCTCCGTAACGCTGCGCCCGCATCTGCGTGAGCCCGCAGGGCTCGTAGAGCGAGGGCATGAGCAGGAGGTCTGCCCCGGCCAGGAGCCGATGCTCGCGTTTCTCTCGAAAATCGTGCAGGGCCACGTGCTCGGGCCGCGCCTCCGCCGCGATACCTAGGGCGTCCGCGTAACGCCTCTCGCCCTGTCCGAGAAACACGAACTGCGCGTCGGCCTCGGTCAGAGCTTCCCCTTCGAGGATGAGATCGATGCCCTTTTGCGCCACGAGACGGGCGGTCATCCCGAAGAGCGGTAGGGTGGGATCCACCCGCAGTCCGTACTCGCGCTGCAGGGCGGCCTTGCACCGCGCCTTCCCGGAGAGGTCTTCGGCCGAGAACGTGGCCTCGATCTCAGGGTCGGTCGTGGGATCCCACACGTCAAGATCGATGCCGTTCAGAATGCCGCGGAACCTGTCCTGCAGCGCGATGAACGAGTGGTGGAGCCCGAACCCGCCCGCCGGAGTGCGCAGCTCGTGGGCGTGCGTCGGGCTCACCGTGGTGACGTAGTCGCTGAAAGCCATCCCGCCCTTCAGGAAGTTGACGCGGCCGTACCACTCGAGCCGGTTCCAGTGAAACAGGCGAGCCGGCAGCCCGACCTCATGCAGTGTCTCGGGCGGAAAATGGCCCTGAAAGCCCGCGTTGTGGACGGAGAGGATGGCGGCCATCCGGTCGTACGGGTCACGGCCAGCCAGCTCCGTCCTCAGATAGACGGGCGCCAGCGCCGTGTGCCAGTCGTGGGCGTGGAGAGCCACAGGGACGTGGGTGAGCTCGGGAAGCGCTTCCAGCACGGCCCGGTTGAAGAAGGCGAAGCGGCGCGGGTTGTCCGGGTAGTCTCCGTCGTCCTCTCCGTAGATTCCGGGCCTGTCGAAGTACTCCGGGTTCGCCACGAAGAGGACGTTGGGGTTCCGGGGTTCTCCGGGTAGTCGGAAGAGCTCCACCTCCTCGCGCCGGGATCCAATCTGGAAGGAAGACTTCCAAGCGGACTCCAGAGAGGGGTGCGCTTCCCGTACGGATGGGTAGAGAGGCATGAACACCGCGACCTGCGTCCCGGTGGCTGCCTGGAACGTGGCGATCCCGCGCACTGCCTCCGCTAAACCGCCGGTGCGTGCGTAGGGCCAGTACTCGGCCACGAGGTGCACGACCCGAAGATCGTCCGCCGATCGAGCCGGATCCGACTCGGGTTGGCTTGCCATCTGACCGGTGATCCGCATACTCCGTTTCGGTGCGTCGGGCTCCTTCGGGGCCCGAGCTGGTTCCTGGACGGTCCATGAGCGCTCAAACGGCTTGATCATGCGGAAGTTAGAAGCCACGCGCGGAAACGAGCAACAAACGGCGCTGGACGACAAGGCGCTGGGCCGGTTCGCGCGCGGGGAGCACACGCGGATCCATCGGATGCTGGGCGCCCACCCGATCGCGGGCGCCACGCCCGGCACGCGGTTCGCCGTTTGGGCTCCGCGGGCCAGGCAGGTGGACCTGATCGGCGACTTCAACGAATGGCGGTCCGGGCGGCATGCCATGCGGCGTCTGGGAGATAGCGGCGTCTGGGAGCTGTTCGTGCCCGACGTCGGTGAAGGCGCCCACTATAAGCTCGAGATCCGGACGGCCGAGGGGAAGCGGCTGGTCAAAGCCGATCCGCTCGGGTTCGCCGCAGAGCCCGCGGACGGGCGCGCGTCCATCGTCACGGCCCCGAGCCGATACGGGTGGAGAGATGCGGAGTGGCTGTCTCGCAGGGCGGATCGCCAGGCGCCGGCCCGGCCGATTTCCATCTACGAAGTCCACCTCGGGTCCTGGCGGCGCAGTCCCAACGGAGATTGGCTCGGCTACCATGAGCTGGCCGGAGCCCTGTTGCCCTACGTCTGCGATCTCGGCTTCACGCACATCGAGCTCCTTCCCGTCACGGAACATCCGTTCGATGGGAGCTGGGGCTACCAGACAACCGGGTACTTCGCGCCCACCAACCGGTTCGGCGCTCCGGACGATCTTCGTCTTCTGATCGACGAGGCGCACCGCCAGGGGTTGGGCGTCATCCTCGACTGGGCGCCTGCTCATTTTCCGCGGGACACCGAGGCGCTGGCCCGCTTCGACGGAGCGCCGCTGTACGAGTACGCGGACCCCCTGAGAGGCGAGCACCCCGATTGGGACACCGCGGTCTTCGATTACCGGCGGCCCCAGGTCGTCAGCTTTCTCGTGTCGAGCGCCCTGTTCTGGCTGGAGGAGTTCCACGCGGACGGACTGAGAGTCGACGCGGTGGCGTCAATGCTCTACCTGGATTACTCCAGGCAGCCGGGAGAATGGAAGCCGAACGTGTACGGGGGACGGGAGAACCTGGAGGCGCTCGAGCTCATCCGCTTTTTGAACGAGACCGTGCGCCGCGAGCAGCCCGGATCGCTGATGATCGCCGAGGAGTCCACCGCCTGGCCCGGCGTCACGAAGCCGGCGGAGCAGGGTGGGCTCGGCTTCGACCTGAAGTGGAACATGGGCTGGATGAACGACACGCTCGAGTTCTTCCAGACGCCTCTTCGTGAGCGCGGTGCGAGGCACGATGAGCTCACCTTCTCGATTCTGTATGCCTTCAGCGAGCGCTACGTCCTGCCGCTCTCGCACGATGAGGTCGTCCACCTGAAACAGGCGCTTCTCGAGAAGATGCCCGGAGATAGGGACGCGCGGCTTGCCGGCCTGCGAGCCCTGTACGGCTACATGTGGGCCCACCCCGGGCGGAAGCTCCTGTTCATGGGCGGCGAGTTCGGGCAGCGGCTCGAGTGGGACCACGATGTCGAGCTCCAGTGGGAGCTGGCCGAGCGGGAAGGGCACTGGGGGTTGCGGCGGCTCGTTCGGGATCTCAACCGCCTGTATTCACGGGAGCCGTCACTGCACGAGCTGGATGATGACCGAGATGGCTTCGAGTGGATCGAGGTGGAGGACGCCAAGCGAAGTACGATCTCTTTTATTCGCTGGGCGGCGGATTGGAGGGAGTTCGTCGTGGTTGTGGTGAATCTGTCCGACAGGGAGTGGCCGGCCTACCGGGTCGGGCTTCCGGCGGCCGGTCGTTACAAGACGATCTTGAACACGGATGAGGCGCGCTACGGCGGCGCGGCACAGGCCAGCTCGAAACGCGCGGGCCCGGACGAGATCGTGGCGGAAGAAATACCGGTTTCCGGGCGTCCGTTCAGCGCCGAGCTCGCGCTCCCGCCGCTAACGGCGCTTTACCTGAAGCTCGCGAAGCCGGTGACTAGAACGTAGGCGGGTCGTCGGGCTCCGGGTCGCGGCTGGCCGGAACGTAATAGTCGCGTACGTACTCCTGTACCATGCGCCGGCAGGTGAAGCGTTGGCCGGCCGTCATCAGTGCGTGCTTCATGCGCTCCACCCAGTCGCGCGGTACGTCCTGCTCGTCGCGGTCGTAGAAAAGCGGCACGATCTGCTGTTCCAGCGCCGTATACAGGTGCTCGGAGTCCAGATCGTCCGGCTCGTCTCCCTTGGCCGGCGGAAGCGCCCAGCCGTTGTGGCCGGTGTACCCCTCGGCCCACCAGCCGTCCAGCGTCCCGAGCTGTGGTACGGCGTTCAGGGCCGCCTTCATTCCGCTCGTCCCGCTCGCTTCGAGTGGCGGCTTCGGGACGTTCAGCCAGAGGTCCACGCCCTGCACGAGACGGTGGGCGAGGTGCATGTCGTATTCCTCGAGAAACCCGATCCGTCCCTCGAAGCGCTGATCCCGCGTGTGCTCGTAGACGCTTTGGAGCAGACGTTTGCCGTCTTCGTCCTTGGGGTGTGCCTTTCCGGCGAAGATGACCTGCACCGGACGCCACGGGTTCGTGAGGAGGTCGAGCAGCCGGTCGGGGTCGCGGAAGAGGAGGTCGGCCCGCTTGTACGCGGCGAACCGCCGGGCGAAGCCGATGGTGAACGCCCAGGGGGTGAGTAGTGTGCCCGCTCCGACCACGTGGGCCGCTCTCGTCCACTTGTCGCGCCACCTTCTCCGCGCCTCCTCGCGAATAAAGTCGATCAGGGAGGACTTGAGGCGGCGATGGGTCTCCCACAGGCTCCGATCGTCGAGCTCCAGGACACCCTCCCAGAACGCCGGGTCATCGACTCGAGCCTCCCACCCCGGGCCGAAGTGCTCATCGAGGAGATCGAGGATGCCGTGATTCGTCCAAGTTGCGAGGTGAGCGCCGTTCGTCACGTGCCGGATCGGAACCTCGTGCGCGTCACGGTCCCCCCACAGGGGCGCCCAGATCTGTCTCGTCTCTCGGCCGTGGCGCTCCGACACCCCGTTCGGTCGCCCGGCAAGCCGGAGGGCCGCTGCGGTCATATGGAAGGTCCCGTGATCGAGCTCCGGGTGGTATCCCAGCTTCAGAAAGAGCTCTCGCTCGGGCTCGATCGTCTCCCAGTAGGGGCCCATCCAATCCTTGATCTGCTCGTGCGTGAACAGATCGTGTCCAGCCGGGACGGGGGTGTGCGTCGTGAAGACGCTCGTTTGCCGCACCGTGTGCACCGCTTCTTCGAACGCCAGGCCGCTCGCCGTCAGCTCCCGAACCCGCTCGACCAGCATGAAAGAGGCATGGCCTTCGTTCGCGTGCCAGACTGCAGGCCGAATATCGAGCGCCCGAAGAAGCCGGACTCCGCCGATGCCGAGCAACCCTTCCTGGCGAAGCCTCAGATCGACGCCGCCGGCGTACAGCTTGTGGGAGAGCTCTCGATCGAGCGGGTCGTTCTCGTCCAGGTCGGTGTCCAACAGGTAGACGGGTACCCTTCCGACATGCAGTCGCCACGCTGCGACGTACACCCGACGGCCTGACGAGTAGACCCAGGTGAGGTACGATTCGCCGTCGGGTCCGGACAGCTGCTCAAGCGGCGTTCCGGAGAGGTCGAAGGTTGCGTCGGCGTCCTCCTGCCAACCGTCCAGCCGGAGCGTCTGGTCGAAGTAGCCCCGGGTGTACAGAAGCCCCACGCCGACCAGGGGCACACCGAGATCCGAGGCGGCCTTGCAGTGATCACCGGCCAGAACGCCGAGGCCACCTGAGTAGATCGGCACGCTGTTGTGAAGGCCGAACTCCGCGCAGAAGTATGCGATCGGCCGGTCACGCCGGTCCGGGAACTCTCGAGCGTGCCACGTCTGGTCCGCGGATCGGTCGTTGGCGAACGATTCCGCCACCCGATCGTAAAGCGCGAGGAACCTCGGATCCTCGCTGCACTTGACCAGCCGAGCTCGCTCGACGCGCTGGAGAAGCCTCACCGGATTGTGGCGCGTCAGGTGCCACAACGGGCCATCGATGGAGCGAAAAAGCGCCCGGGCGTCCCGCGACCAACTCCAGCTGAGGTTCATCGCGAAATTGCCCAGACCGGCAATCCGCTCGGGGATATCCGGGAACCGGCTTGCCGCCGGCCAGGCGGTCGGCGTCGCCGAGGGCTCTGATTCGCTTTCGAGCATCGGGCCGCGTCCAAACGGTCAAAGGCCCGCGAACAGCGACGCGGGCCTCGAGGTCGAAGCAGGGTACGACCTCGGCGATGCGACAGCAACCTCGAACCAGGCGTGATGCGCTGCGCATCGCTCGCGGGGACGTACAGTTGCGTACGGCCCCCCCACGCGTGATAGAATCCGTGGTGTCAATCGTTTACGGATCCCTTCAGTGTGGAGGCAAGGTGAGCGCATTCCTCGGACACCTACGGAGAGACGACTCAGCACAGGACACCACGGAGTACGTCCTTCTCGTAGCGGTCGTGGGTTTGGCAGTCACCGCCGGCATCGCCGTCCTCGCCAGCGCGATCAACACCGCCTTCTCCCAGGCGGGCGGCGCGATCGGCACACCTCCTCCTTGATCTGAGCGAAGCAGTCCTTCCGATCGGCCGTTGCTCCCATCCGAAGGGAGCCGAGGCATGCCGGACCCTCTACCAATCATGCCGGACCATCTACCAATCTGGCTGATTCGCCGCTCGCTGCCGCTAGCGCTCTTTCTGAGCTCCTGCTCGGGGCTCCTGCCGACGTCCCTGGCGGGGCAGGATGTCCAGCCTCGCGCCCTCAGCCCGGCACCGGTCGGTTCCAACCTGATTAGCGCGGTCTATGCCTTTTCGACCGGTGCCGTGCTCACTGACAAGACGATCCCCGTCCAGGACCTTGATGGGGACGTCCATAGCTTCAGCTTTGCATACGGCCGGGCGTTCGGGCTCTTCGGCCTGGCCGCCAAGGCGGATGCCATCGTTCCGGTCGTCACGGGACGCTGGCGCGGGACCCTCCAGGAAGCCCAGCTGGACTCCGCTGTCACACGGACCGGGTTCGGGGATCCGGTCGCCCGGTTCATGTTCTTCTTTGCCGGGGCTCCGGCGCTGCGTGGCCCCGAGTTCGTCAGACACCGGGCAAGAACCCTAGGGGGAGCCTCCCTCCGTCTCCGAGTGCCGTTGGGCCAATACGATCCCAGTAAGATCATCAACATCGGCACGAACCGCTGGATGTTCAGTCCCAGGGTCGGCGTGTCACAAATGATCGGCCGCTCGCTCGTTGAGCTGTATACCGCCGGCTGGCTGTTTACCGACAATGACGAGTTCCTCGGTGAGAACGTCCAGTCCCAGAACCCGATGCTCACAATCCAGCTGCACTACGCATACGTGTTTGGCCCCGGCTTCTGGGCGGCTGTCGGGACCCGACAGAGCTTTGGCGGCCAGCTCTACGTCAACGGCGAGAAATCTGGCGACGCCCAGACGAACAACCGAATCGGCGTGTCCCTCACGGTTCCGGTTGCGAGGCGCCAGGGAGTCAAGGTCGCCTTCACGTTAGGTCTCTCGACCGCGGCGGGAAACGACTACAACACCTTCTTGGGTGCGTGGCAGATGGCCTGGGGAGGCTTTCCACCCGCACCGCCGGAGACCGCGCCGCCGTAGGCGCTTGTGGCCCCCAGCGTTGGGCGCGGATCGGCTGCAGTTCGCCTGCGTGCGTAAGGTTCATGGACTGGCCGACATCTAGGCGCTGACGGTAGGGCATTCCGGCTTTCGAGTGGTGGTCTCGGGCTAGAGAGTTCCACACGAGCTGGAGAGAGGGGACACAGGGGCGGCTCCATTCGGGCCGCCCCTGCTCTCATCTGGCTGAGAAAAGGCCGCTGTAGCGACCGCGCATCGGTTGGCGGACGGTCCTCGAACGACCTGGAGGCGAAGCGTCCCATCTGGCGTCCGCCCAACCGTTAGGGCGGCTGCTCACAGCTGTCTTGTACCGGGCGCACTTCTTGCCCCCCCTCTGTAGCGAGCGATGGCGGCCCCTGTCTATCGGAGAAAGACCCGTACGAGAGGGACAGTGAAGAAATACGGAGATCTGGGTCTGATCCTGACCATCTTCGCCCTGGTGTTGGCGGGTGGCCTCCTCGCGTCGGACCGCGTCGACAACGGGATGATCTCACTGAGCGGTGTGATCGACTGGCTGTCCCGCTTCTAGGCGGCCAGCCCCGACCGAGCCGTGACTTAGCATGCGGCTTGCATCCGGCTGTGCGCTTGTCACCGCGCGACGGAGCCGGCCCACCCTTCCGCAGCAGGGGCAGTTCTTGGCGGAACAAGGCCCCTGGCCCACGCGTCTCGACAGAAGAGCAGGCCGTCTGGTCTCGTAGAGCGGAGGTTCGTAATCTTGTCAGGTGGTATCCTGCAGGAGAAAGAACCGGCCGTATGCACGGTCCGTCGCCTGGAGAACGGCCAGGACACGACGGAGTATGTGCTCATCATCATATTGCTCGCGCTCGCTTTCACGTTAGGCATGATGGTGTGGGCCAAGAGCGTCCAGGGTGGATACGAGGGTGGTGCCGACTGCATAGCGGCGAGCACCGGGCAGGGTTCAGCGAGCAGTACACAGGGCGGTAGCGGAAGCGCTGGACCACAGCGTCGCTCCAGCCGTAGCAGCTCCACTTCGCCGTGCCGGCGACCATAGCCGGCCAGCCGCGATCCTTTTGAAAGGACCTGGTGCAGACGCATGAAAGAGACGGCGCCGAAACTCCTACTGCTCGTCCTGGTCACCGCCTTCGGAGGCTGGTTGCTGTACTGGTTTCGCTTTTCTCCGCCCACGAATGGAGCGGGTTGGGTGGGAGCCGGTGTTGCCTTCTACGTATGGATCATGCTGCTCCTGAGCGCTTTCGGCCGGCCCATCGTGCGGTTCCTCCGGGTCCTTCTGGGCTGGCCGGAGCCTGCGAGCCCGCCTCCTGACGGCGGTCTATAGCCCGTACTCCTCGGCGTAGGCGAGGAGCGCCTGCTCGAAAGTCTCGATGGGTGGCCGAACAAGCCCCGCGCCGATCTGCCCGATCCCCGCATCCCGGTGAGCGATGCCGGTGTTGATCCGCGGCGTGATCCCCAGCTCGATTACCTTCCGGATGTCTATGCCCGTGGGGGTCCCCCGAAAGTCCAGAGCCGGGATCGTGAAATGGGAATGCTCGGCCACGGTGATCTCGTACATCTCGAGGGTCGCATCCAGCGCATCCTGGGGACTGCCGCTCACAAACGAGACGATAGCCGGAGCCGCGGCCATGGCGAACCCGCCGATACCTGCCGTCTCGGTGATGGTGCTGTCGCCGATGTCGGGGTTGGCGTCATCGCTCGAGAATCCGCTGAAATAAAGACCGTCCGGCGTTTGGGCGGGAGCGGTGAACCAACGATCGCCGAGGCCGCTCAGGCGGATCCCGAAGTCCGTCCCGTTTCGGGCCATCGCGGTCACGAGCGTGCTGCCTTCCACGCCGTGAGCCGAATCGGCCATCGCTTTGCAGGCAGCCATCACGGGGTTCAGGACGCTCAGCGCGTTGTCCCCGATGAACGCCAGAACACGGGCCTCCTCGGCGGCGTCGACATCGAGCGCAGCGATGAGGGGAGACAGCAGCTTCAGGAACAAGAGCGATCCCGCCTTGTTACGATTGTGCCCCTCGTCTCCCATGTGGAGGGCTTCCGAGAGGAGCGCCCGAATGTCCAGGCCGCCCGAGGCTGAGAGCGCCTCGCCCAGGATCGGAGCCATTGTCTCGTTCATCCACCGGAGGCGATCCAGCACCTCCGGACTGTAGGCTCCGTACCGGAGGACCTTCCCGTATCCCTCGTTGAGGTTCGAGAACGCCCGATTCCCGCCGGCCGTGTTTTCGACGACATAGACGGCCATCGAGGAGGAGATCACGCCGGCCATCGGCCCGACCGCTCCGTGTTGATGGCAGGGTGAGAACTCCACTTCGCCGCCGCCGGCGATCTCGAGAGCGGCCTCTTCGTCAGAGACGATCCCCTCGTACAGCAAAGCGCCGATCACCGCTCCTCTGAGGGGCCCGGACATGCGCTCCCACTCGATGGGAGGGCCCGCGTGCAGTAACAGCCGTTCGTGCATTCCGGGAATGACTGCTCCGGCTACCGCGATCTCCGTCAGCATCGGGTGTGCGGAGATCATTCGCTCTACGGCCGCTGCGTTCGCTGCCGACACATCCACCGTTTACCTCCCGAGTTTCTCCAGAATCTCCATGAGCCGGGCATCGCCGCCGGCCGGCGGGCGCCAATCGACCTGGGCGACGTCCGCTCCCTGGGTGATCAGGCTTTCCCCGAACACCTCGACGCCGATGTTGATTGCTGCGATCGGTGGCTCGAAAGCCGACAGCGAGACGGCTGCTGGAGGCTCGCTCGCTTCGAGCTCGCGGGCTTCCGTTTCGATCGCTTCCCGCTCGCTCCCTTCGGTGCTATCGCTCTGTGCGTCACCGGCAGGCGCATCGACATGGGCCTCGAGACGCTCGACCGCATAACCCACGGCGTCTTCCACACGCCTGAACACGACGACACCGGCATCCTCCAGACGGGCGATCTGCTCGCCGAGTCCCTGTGGATCCTCGTCGGTTCCAACCACGACGGCCACGAAGTCGAGATCGGGCCGCGCCGCTTCCGTGATGACAGGCGCCAGCTCGGCGGCCGGATCGGCGTGGGCTCCGTATCCGAGGATGACGTCGAGAAGGATCAACCCTACCTCGGGCTGGGCGGCCTCCTGCAGCAGCCGGCGGGTGCGCAGATCGAAATCGATCATCGGGTGCGGCCGGCCCACCGTAAACTCGTCGGATCCGAGGTCGATCACCGTGTGCGCCTGGCTCCGCTCGGCGTCCTCGAGAGGCTCCGCGCCTTCGGCAGCCAGGTTCGAGTACAGAGGATCGAGCCGGCCTTGCAGCTTCTGGAGCACCTCGAGTGCCAGCGTGCCTCCGGAAAACAGGCCGCGAAGCCGAGGGGCGAGCGGCCGCTGCTTGCGTCCGACCCTCCACCGCCGGCCCGGCTTCATCGCCGTATCCTGAAGGTCGGCCATGAACTGCTCCCCTGCGGGCGATCCATGCCTGGAAAGCGCAGCCGCGATTGCACCGGCTTCTCCCAGGTCGGCAGCGAAAGCGAGATCAGCGGCTTCGCCGGGTGCCGGTGCCGGGTCGCGCGATGCCCGCGAACGATCGTCCTGCCGGTAACCCTGAAAGGCCACCACCGTCGGCTTGCCGGTCCGGGCGGCGGCAGCCAACAGCCGTTTCGCCACTGCCTCGGCGGGCGGCTTGGAGATCAGTACGATCACCCGCGTCGCAGGGTCTCTGCGCAGCAGATCGAGCGCCTGCAGGGCCGTGGCCGCTCCGACCTCTGCGCTCGTATCGCGTCCGCCGGTACCGATCGCTTGCGAGATGCCGGCGCCGAGCTCGTGAATCGCGCAGGCCACGACCTGTAGTCCCGTCCCGGACGCGGCCACGATCCCGATGTCGCCGCGCCGAACCCGGTTTGCGAAGCCGAGGCCGATACCGCCGACCAGGCTCGTGCCGCAATCGGGTCCCATGACGAGAAGCCCTTTCTCCGCGGCCGACCGCTTCAGGTCGACCTCGTCGCGGGCCGTCACGTTGTCGCTGTACAGGAACACATGCAGCCCCAGACCCAGCGCGTCCCGAGCGACGCCCGCGGCGTACCGGCCGGCCACGGATACGATGGCGAAGCGAGCTTCCGGCAGGACATGCGTCGCCGCCTCGATGCTCCGCGGACGCAGCTGGGGACCGTCCCTGGTCCTGTCCCGCCGAAAGAAGCCCTCTGCTTTTGCCAGAGCGCTGCCGGCTGCCATCGCCGATTCGGCTCTCACGACGATGAGCAAGTCCGTCGGCCTGACATCGGGGGGCGGTGTGGAGAGCAGAGACGCATCGTCGAGCAGTGCGAGGTTCTCTGGGGTACCCATTACGGCCCCTGCGTCTTCCACTCCAGGAAGCTCGGCAAGCGCCGCCTGAAGCTGCATGAGAACGATCGAATCCCGGTAGGCGCCCGGCCTCACCGAGCTTCCCCAGACCGTCACCGTGGCTTGCCCGCATTCAGGGCGTGGCCCGAGAGTTCCAGGTTGCGGCCCTCGGCCGCTAGCGCGCCGATGAAGCCTCGCGCCGGCTTCAGATGGAAGAGGGTCCAGGCCGCGGCCGCTTCGTCGCTCCCGTCCAGGCGTACGAGGCGCGGCGTCGCCACGGGGTCGAGGGTGACCTCGATCCGTCCCATCGTGGCCCACATCCCATCTCCCACCGCCTTGGCAAACGCTTCCTTGCGGGTCCAGCCGTTGAAAAACGCCTCGAGCCTCTGAGCGTCCGGCAACGCCGCGAGCGTCTCGCGCTCGTGCGTCGAGAAGACCCGCCGCTCGACCGCCTCGCGGTGCGAGAGCCGGCGGATGGGCTCCAGGTCCACACCCACGGCCCGTTCCCGGGATAGGGCCACAAGGAGAAGATCGCAGCTGTGAGACAGGTTGAAGCGCAGGTCGAGCTCAGCCGTCTGTTCGGCCAATCTGGGCTGGCCCATCGATCCGTACGCAAAGCGCAGAGAAGCCGGCGGTTCGCCCAGGTACGCGGCGAGCAGGTGCTTCACGATCCCACGCGCGGCTACGAATCGCGTTCGGTCCTCGGCACGGCGAAGACGCTCGGCTCGCTGCCGCTCCTCTTCGGAGAGCGCTCCCTCGAGCCGCGTGAAGTCCGCGGGCTCCACGGCCAGCGAAGCGAGCCAAACGTGAACGTCGTTCTTCCCGAGCCGTCCGGTCGCGGGAAGCGTCAACTCGGAACCATCATCGAGGCTATGCAGGCTATACGTAGCTCGGGTAGTTGGGCTCGTACATCTGATCCTCGATGTGCTCCGACAGGTTCCCATCGTGGGGTCGGTGCCGGCGTGCCAGCTCTCGCTCGTAGGCCAGCTCCGCCACCGCGGTGGCGATCCTGGCCGACACCTCCCGGATCTCCGTCAGGGGCGGGAAGAGGCAGCCTTGGCGGAGCGCCTCCTCCGTAGCCGCCTTGGCCAGCGTCTGAGCGGCCGCGAAGAACATTCCGTCTGTGGCGCGCTCGGATCGTGAGACGATCAGCCCGAGGCCGACACCGGGGAAGATGTACGAGTTATTGGCCTGCCCCGGTACGAGCGTCCGGCCTCCGATCTCGACCGGATCGAACGGGCTCCCGCTCGCAAAAATCGCCCGGCCCTCCGTCCAGCCGTAGGCCTGTTCGGCCGTGCATTCGGATTTGATGGTCGGATTCGAGAGAGCGAAGATGATCGGGCGCTCGTTCAGCTCTCCCATCTTGCGGACGACGCGCTCGGTGAACGTACCGGGCTGTCCCGACACGCCGATCAGCGTCGTCGGTTCGACCGCCTCGATCACGGAAAGCAGGTCGTCCATCGCCGGATGCTCCTGGGCGAACGGGATCTTGTGCGGCTGGAGGTCGGTGCGATCCCGGGTCACCAGCCCCTTGGAATCCAGGAACCAGATTCTCCCGCGGGCTTCGTCCACCGGCACCCCCTGCCGGACGAGCGCCGCCACGATCAGGTTCCCGATGCCCACCGCGGCTTCGCCGGCACCGAAGAACACCAGCTTTTCGTCGGCCAGAGCGCGGCCCGTCAGGTTCTGAGCCGAGAGAAGTCCGGCCAGAGCCACGGCCGCGGTGCCCTGGATGTCGTCGTTGAACGTGCACAGCCGGTCCCGATAACGGCTGAGCAGATCGAAGGCGTTACGCGTGGCGAAGTCCTCGAATTGCAGGACGATCTCGGGAAAGTAATCCTGGACCGCTTCGATGAACTCCTCGATGAAGTCCGCATAGTACTGCCCCCGCAGGCGAGGCTGACGGAGGCCGAGGTACAGCGGATCGCCGAGCAATTCCTCGTTGTCCGTGCCGACGTCGATAGTGATCGGCAGGCAGCCTTCCGGATGAACGCCCGCGCAGGCGGTATACAGGGAGAGTTTGCCGATCGGAATTCCCATCCCGTTGGCGCCCAGGTCGCCGAGCCCGAGAATCCTCTCTCCATCCGTGACCACGATGATCTCCGCCTGGTAGGGCCAGTTCTGCAACACGTGCCGGATCGATCCCTGGTCTTCGGCCGAGATGTACAGCCCGTGCGGCCGCCGGTAGATGTGCCCGAAGAGCTTGCATGCCGCGCCGACCGTAGGCGTATACACGATCGGCATCAGCTCTTCGATGTTGTTGATCAGCACCCTGTAAAACAGCGTTTCGTTCCGGTCTTGCAGATCGCTGAGGAAGATGTAGCGTTCGAGGTCGGAGGATTTCCGGCCGTAATTCTCGAGCACCCGAGCCTCCTGCATCTCGGGGGTGGCGATGCCCGGAGGGACGAGGCCACGGATGTCGAGGTGGTCGCGCTCGGCAAGGCTGAAGGCCGTACCCTTGTTGAAGGCCGGATCATGAAGGATATCCAGGCCGTGCGGGATCTCGCTCCGCATACGCTTTCTGATTTCCGTGGGGCGCGGCGGTCGCGCCTTCCGGACCTCTCTCTCCGTCTTCATTGCCCTTGCTCCGTAGTTTATGCGCTGCACCGAGTTGCCCACCGCTCTGGCCGGGTTCCCGGGGGGCGCTGCGTCGCCTACACGGTCGAGAACTTCACAACGAACAGCAGCGAGATCACGAGCACCGCCGGTCCGATCTCGCGCGGTCGCCCGCTCAACAGCTTGATCAGGGTATACGATATGAACCCGAAGCCGATTCCCGTGGCGATCGAAAACGTCAGAGGCATGACGATCGCCGTAACGACCGCCGGGGCGTACTCGGTCACATCGTCCCAGTCGATCTCGGCGATGCCCCGGGCCATCAACACTGCCACGTAAAGGAGTGCCGAGGCCGTGGCGTACGCCGGTACCATCGCGGCGAGCGGCGCGAAGAACAGGGTGCAGCCGAACAAACCGGCCACGAATACCGCCGTGAGGCCGGTCCGGCCGCCCGCGTTCGTCCCGGCGGCGCTCTCGATGTAGCTCGTCACCGTCGAAGTGCCCAGCAGAGAGCCCGCCACAGTCGCCGAGCTATCGGCGAGAAGCGCCCGGTTGAGCCGGGGTAGTCGGCCCGCTTCGTCGAGGAGGTTCGCCCGATGCGCTACGCCAATGAGGGTTCCGGCCGTGTCGAACAGATCCACGAAAAAGAACGTGAAAACGACGGCGACGAAGCCGACCTCTAATGTAGCAGCTAAATCGAGCGCCACCAAGGTCGGCGTCGGGTCGGGTGGGGCGGAGATGATACCCCGAAAATCGGTGAGTCCGAGAGGGAGGCCGACGATGGTAACCGCCAGAATTCCGACCAGGACGGCACCCGGGATTTTCCGTCGGGCGAGCCCGACGATCAACGCGAATCCGAGGATGGCGAGTGCGGGCTCCAGCCTGCTCATGTCTCCCAGCGAGACCAGTGTCGTCGGGTGAGCGACGACGATGCCCGCGTTCTGCAGTCCGACAGTCCCGAGGAAGAGTCCAATGCCGGCCGAGATAGCCAGCTTGAGGTTTCGAGGGACGGAGTTGATCACGTACTGCCGGACGCGCAACAGGCTCAGCGCGATGAAGAGAACTCCCGAGATGAACACCGCGCCCAGCGCCGTCTCCCATGGGTAGCCCAGCGTGAGCACGACCGTATAGGCGAAATAGGCGTTCAACCCCATCCCGGGCGCGAGCGCGATCGGGTAGTTGGCGTAAAGCCCCATGATCAGGGTGCCGATCATCGCGGCAATGCATGTCGCCACGAAGACCGCTCCCTGATCCATGCCCGTCTCACTGAGGATGGCCGGGTTGACGAAGGCGATGTAGACCATCGTCAGAAAAGTCGTCGCTCCGGCGATCGCCTCGGTGCGCACATCCGTCTTCTGCTCGGTCAGCCCGAAACGGCGGTCCAGCAGCACGCGGAGCTCCGACATCAGGCGGCGATCCTTCGCACGGTGAACGCCGCGGAGGCGTAGAGCCCGAAAGACACGAGAACGACGACCCGGAAGCCGAGGTGGACGGCAACGAGCGTGGCGAGGGTCGCGCCAAGCACGGAGGCGGCACCGTTGAGGCCCCATGCCCATGGGACGAGCTTCGGGCTTCGATCGGACAGGAGCTGCAGGCCGGCCGGGAAGGGGATTCCCATGAAGAAACAGAGCGGCGCCAGCACGGCCACGCTCAGAAGGATCCGGCCGGCATCGGGCCAGCCGGCGCCCAGCCGAAACGCCGCGGGGAGTAGAACCAGGTAGGCAAGGCCGATCGCACCGATCGCCAGCGTGGCGATGCGAACCAGGCGCAACCACTCGGCCCGACGTTCCCGGTCCCGAGCCATCCAGCGGTCCGCCGCGTAGCTACCGATTCCCGCGAATATGAGAAACGAAGCGAGAACGACCGACACGGCGTAGACCGGATAGGCCAGGAAGAGCATCAGCCGCTGAATGAACGCGATCTCGAGAAACATGAACGCGAAGCCCAACGCACCGAAGTAGAGCGCGACACCGGTTCGTTCGCCAAGGTCGATACCGCGAGCGAACAAGATCAGGGGCAGGACCACGAGGAGGAATCCTAGAACCGCGGCCTGCAGGACTGTAGCGAGAAGTGCGACGTAGCCCCATTCGACGAAGTTGAACCAGCCGCCCCTCGCTGCCTCGAGAAAGCGCGGGAGCGAGCGCCAGCGGAAGAAGCGAAAGAAGTGGGGCCGGTCGTCGGTCGCCGGCCGGACGTGGAAGGCGTAGTCGCGGTAGAACTCCCGGCGCTCGTCCGAGAGGACGGCGAGGGCGGCCTGGTGGTAGATCTCGTCCTCCAAGATGGTGAAGCGATTGGTGTCCTCCGGCTCGATCCCCGGTAGGTAGCTGAGGTCCAGGCCGCGTTCGTCCGCGAAGGCGCGGATCGCATGTATCTGCCGATCGGCCAGTGGTGAGCGCGAGAGGATGATGGTGCCGGTGTTCCAGGATCGGACAAAGGCCAAGTGCCTGGTCGGGTCGTCGATGCCGGAGCGCTCTGCGGCTTCGACCATCGTGGCGAACAGCTTGACCGCGTCGCGGGGCGGCGTCTTCAGCCAGCGAGTGATCGAGAGGATGCCGTCCGGCGACAACCTGCTCAGGTAGAGGACGATGGCCTCCGCCGTATAGAGATAGCTTTCCGCCAGAGCATACACGCCGGCGGAGGCCGCGCTGAAAGAGTCGAGCAGCGCAACCTGAATCAGGTCGAACTCGGCTTCGGCGCGGCCTTCCAAGTAACCCCGACCCTCGGCCAGAACCAGCGTGACGTCATCTCGCTCGTAGAGGGCGCCCGAGAACTCGCGCAGCACGGATCTCATAAGGCGCGGAACGCCCGGATCTACCTCCAGGGCGGTGACGCCGCGCGCATCGTGCCGTAGGGCACTCAGGACCTCCACGCCCCCGCCGGACCCGACGACCAGAACCTCCGGGCGGTTGGTGATTTGATAAGGGAGCGCTCCGGTCACGTAGTCGAGGAACGCGAACGGTTCAAGGGAGCCGTCGAACCGACTCACCACGGAGCCGGAGCCACCGTCGAAGTAGAGGCCGATCTGCTCCGGCAGCTCGCCCAGCTCTCCCATCGGATAGCCCGACAGTTGGCCCGGGGTCTCCCTGATTGCGGCGGCGGAGACTGCGGTGAGCTGGGAGATCGGGCTCTGCGTCTCGGCCACGATCTCGGCTCCCGGCAGCCGGAGCGCGTAGGAGAGGCCCTTGTACTCCGAGAGCCGCACCGGCTCGTCGACCAGGAGGAGTAGCGTGAGCGGCAGGGCGAGTCCGAGCAGCCAGCGCCTGTGGAGCCCGCTGGCGATGAGAGCGAAGGCCAGGGTCGCGGGAATCGTCAACAGCCAGGGCACCGCGGACGGCTGCACCAGGAAGAGCAGGCCTACGACTCCGACCGCGCCAAGGCCGGAGCCCGCCATGTTGAAGGCATAGAGCCTTCCGACTCGACCGCGATCCAGGAGAAGTCCCAGCGTGATGCACCAGGAAGCGAGAAAGAAGGGAATCGCCAGCGTGAGGTAGAGGACCGCGAGGTGCCGGATCTGTACCGGCTCGGTGACAAGCCGGAAGGTGTCGAAAGGCACCTTTTGACTTGCGTAGTAGCAGGCCAGCAGGCTGATCGACAGCGCCAGGGAGCCGGCGGCCAGGAAGACCCGCTCCCGCCCGGCAAGCCGGTACCGCAGCAGTGCGACGGCGGTCCCGCTCGCCGCGAACCCCAGCATCGCCACGCTGATGATCATGTACGCGAAGTGGTGCCACTGGGCGATCGAGAACACGCGCATGAGCGCGATCTCGAAGGCGATGCCAACACCGCCGATTAGTAGGATGGGAACGTGCAGCCGGACGAACGCCCGGGACCGGCTGCTCACCTCCCGGAGGGCGCCGGCAGGGCGATCATTCAGATCTCGTGAAGGGGACGAAACGGACCGGCATGAGGCCTCGTTGAATGATCTTTCCGTCGAGCCCCTTCTCCACGAGCATGAGCGTCTGAACCTGAAACGGAGGTCCCACCGGTATCACCATCCGGGCGCCGGGACGAAGCTGGTCGAGGAGCGGGGGAGGGATGTGGCTGGCGGCGGCCGTTACGATGATTCCGTCGAACGGAGCTTCGTTTTCCCAGCCGAAGTACCCGTCACCCGTTCTGACCGTCACGTTCTCGTAGCCCAGTCGTTTCAGGCGGATCCGGGCAGACTCTGCCAGCGGCTCGACGATTTCGATCGTCAGCACGGCGGCCACGATCTCGGCCAGGACGGCGGCCTGATAACCTGAGCCGGTCCCGATCTCGAGCACCCGATCCTCAGGCCCGACCGCCAGGATCTCGGTCATCGAAGCCACGATGAACGGCTGTGAGATGGTCTGGCCGTGACCGATCGGAAGCGGCCGGTCCTCGTATGCCACACCAATGAGGTCTTCCGGCACGAATCGGTGGCGGGGTACCGTCTGCATCGCGGCCAGCACGGCCGAATCCCTCACGGCGAACCTGGCGCCGAACGGGGGGTTGGCGATGTGCTCGCGAACGAGCCTCTCTCGCGCTGCGCGGTACTCCGCCTCGGCCGGCTCTTGCGCCATGGCGGTTCGGCTGGAATCGAGCCCCCCCAGGCCGGTCAGAATCAACACGCCCAACTGCACGAGCCACGCGGACGAGAACCCGCAACCATGCTGCCGGATTCTTTTTTTCGAGCCTGTCATCGCCATGAGTTCGATTAACGCCTGAGCGGTACCTGGCTGGTCGGACTTTGTCGTCCTATTGTGGGTTAGATATACGTTGGCGGGACAAGGAGAGGTATGATTCCCCTCTGAGCGGGGACGCCGATGGACGAGGAGAGCAGTTCGCCCGAGCAGGAAGAGCCTTCGCAGATCGAGGGCTCGCGGGACGCAGGTTGGCCCTCTCGGTTCCTCGGTTCGCTACAGAGCCTCGAGAACGCCATCACACGTGAACATGCGGGCTACAAGAAGGCCCTGCGCGTCGGCGTCGTCGTGTCGATTCTGGTCCATGTCGTGGCGCTGGTCTTCATCCTTCCCCACCTAACCGGTCGCGTCACCCTCACCGTGCACCCGGAGATCGAGCTCGTCGTCCTACCGCCGGCCGAGGATGCGTTCGCGATCGTGCCGCCGGCGGTTGAGGTTCCGGCGCCGCCGTCGCCCGTGCTGCGTCCCGCGATTCCGCGGCCTGCATCGATCGAGACGCCCGATTGGGTCCCGCCGTTCATCCCGCATGACACCCCGCCGAGACTGATCAACACGGAGCAGGTTATCCAGATACTTCAGGAGCGCTATCCGGTGGAGCTGAGATCGGAAGGCGTGGAGGGTGCGGTGCTTCTCTGGGTGTTCGTCAACGAAGGCGGCGTACCCACCAAGCTCCAGCTTCGAAGGTCCAGCGGGTACGACGGCCTGGACCAGGCGGCCCAGAGCGTCGGCCAGGAGATGAGATTTCGCCCGGCGATGAACCAGGACCAGCCGGTCGGCGTCTGGGTGGCGCAGCAGATCCGCTTCGAGCTCCGGTTCGACCCGGCGGAAGAGGAGTCCTCCACAAGCGCTTCCGACAGCACGGCCGGCTCTGGCGTTTGAGCCTCGACGCCTGAGCTCCGGGCTCCCTTCGCGAGACAAAAGCTGCCATAACATCCGTTTCATGAAGTTGGGCGGATTGCGTCCGAGAGCCGCGCCACCCCAGCTGACCGGCATGTGGCTCCTTGGGCTAAAGGCCAGGCGAGGAGCTGCTGCATAGGCAACTAGCCGGGGACGCCACGAATAGGGGATGCAGTGAGTTACGGGAACGGAATCCGGGCCGGTGTGGTCTTTGCGCGTCTCACGGCAGTTTCATCCGGAGGCCGTCAGGTCTATCCTAAACGGACTCCGTTGTTTCTCGACTTCAGGAGGATTTATATGCGATCCTCGACTCCCCGGCGATCCGGCATGCGTCGGCGACTGCTCATCCCGATGCTGGTTGTTGCCTTCGCCGCCGCGTGCTCCGACGGCACCCAGGACTCGATCACTTCGCCTCAGCTCAGCGCGCAGAGCGCTGCGGCAGCGGCCGCTCTCGGAGGTCCCCCACAGGAGGTAGGCCGGGCGTTGGCGGCCCAGAAGAGCCACGGCAAGGCGCTGATTGCAATCCAGGGGGTCGTGGGCCACGGAGTGGCCTTGGGAGACGATGATAAGGGACAGATCACCGTTTACGCCGCCAGACCCGGCGTTCGAGGCGTCCCGGCGACGCTGGACGGCGTGAAGACCAAGGTCGTGGTGACGGGCCAGGTCGTTGCACTGGGAACGACCGATCCCACCGATCCGACGCCCAACGGCTACTCGATCGGCCATCCCGCCATCACCGCGGGCACTCTGGGAGTGATCGTACGTGACGCCGGCAGCACGCCTAGCACGTGTTACATCCTCAGCAATAACCACGTCATGGCGAACAGCAACGCCGCTACCGCCGGCGATCCGATCCTGCACCCGGGACCGGCCGATGGCGGCACCCTGCCGAACGACGTGATCGCCACTTTGTCCGCCTTCGAGCCGATCAACTTCAGCGGAGGGGCCAATAGAATCGATGCGGCGATCGCGCTCGTCACCGGCAACGTGACCGGCTCGACCGGTCCGGGTGGCTACGGCCTATCGGGGACCAATCCCGTCGCTGCCTCCGTTCGGCAGCGCGTCCAGAAATTCGGCCGCACGACCAACCTCACGAACGGTCGGGTGCGCGAGATCAACGTGGCGCTCAACGTCTGCTACAACTGGCCAAGCTGCACCCAGGTCGGCCTTTTCACCGGCCAAATTGCGACGAACGACATGAGCAACGGGGGCGATTCCGGCTCTCTGACCGTCACGAGGGACAACGCCAACAATCCCGTCGGCCTCCTCTTTGCTGGAGGCGGTGGGCGGACGTTCCACAACCCAATCGATGAGGTTCTTGACGAGTTCGGCGTCGTCGTCGAGAGCGACATGAGGTCCTGCTCGAACGGTGGTGATCCCGGTGGGAACGACGCTCCAAACGCCAGCTTCACCTTCTCGACGAGCGATCTCGCCGTCGACTTCACGGACACGAGCGGCGATTCCGATGGAACCGTAGTCGCTTGGAGCTGGGACTTCGGAGACGGCAACAGCTCTACGGACCAGAGCCCGAGTCATACCTACGGCTCGGCTGACACCTATACCGTCACACTGACGGTGACTGACGACGGCGGAAAGAGCGATGCGGCTTCGCAAAATGTGACCGTCACCGACGGCTCGTCAGGCGGTTTCTCGCTCAGCGCGGACGGCTACAAGGTGAGAGGTCGAAACACTGTGGATCTCACCTGGAGCGGCGCCAGCGGATCGAACGTGGACGTGTACCGAGACGGCAACATCGTCGTGACGACAGCCAACAACGGCGAATACACCGACAATATCGGCGCCCGAGGCGGCGCGACGTACGTCTACGAAGTCTGCGAGGCGGGCACGTCGAACTGCTCCAACACGGCGACGGTCAACTTCTGAGTGAGCGGGCGAGCAGGACTGAGGACTGGGGGTGGCAGTTGCCGCCCCCTTCTTTTTTGCTACCTGGGCTCTGTCCTGATTCTGATGTCTGGGTCGGGTTGTTCGAACCGGCCGCCGGATGATGGCGAGGTGAGCCAGCAGCCGGACCGACCGACCATCGAGCAGGTTCAGGCCGAGAACACCCCCGGTTGGATGGCCATCCCCGGGGTCGTCGGGACGGGGATCGGCGAGTGCGATGGAGAGCCTTGTATCGTCGTGTACGTTGCGAAGGAATCAGAAGAAATCAGGGACGCGATTCCGGAGAAGGTCGACGGTTATCTCGTTCGGCGTGAGGTTACGGGTCCGTTTCGCACGCAGGAGCCGTAAGACGACCGCCGGACGCCGCCAGAGTCTCCTTCGCCGGAACCATAGCGGCCCGCCGCCCATTTGACCTAAGGGGAGGCGATCGGAGGTAGCCCAAGTGGATGGGTGGAGGTTGATGGGTCATGTGGAAGACGGGCACCTTCCGGGGAGCAGCTCCAACTAGCGTTCTCACACCACTCTTACTCGCCGTGGCTTTCGGGCCGCGACCAGCCGCGGCAGGCCCAATCGGGGTGCCGGAATCGGCGGATCGGGGCCGGTTGGCGTTCTCCGCGATCGCGGATTGCACCGAAGACAAACAGTGGGCCGATGTGATCGGCGCCGAAGACGTGTACCGCGAGGCCATCGAGGTTCTGGAAGCGGGCGGACCGGGCGCGGAGGCCGCAGCCCTCTTCGAGCAGTCGGCCGCCCTTAGGGTGGTGTGTGACCGTCAGGTCCTCTCGCTGCTCCGGATGGCCTCCTGGCTGTACTACCGGGCCGGGGAGCTGGGTAAGGCTCGAAACACGATGCTGCGCGCGGCCCACGTGGGCGTGCGCACCGACCGTCTATTGGCGGCGGCGCACTCGTATCTGGACTCCGCTGCGCTCTCGAGCGAGCTGGGGGAGACGGATGCGGCCGTGGAAGCGGCGCTCAAGGCGCAGGCACTGGCCGAGTCGCCGGCCATGACCGAGCTCGCACGCTCCACGATCATGGATCGCATGGGACTCGGAAGGGCCGTGCCGGCCTCGGAGAAGGTCGACGATCTGAGCTCCGGCTAGGAGACGGTGCCGGTCCGGCCAGCCGGGCCTAGCTGACCAGCTGGAGGTCTGGCGTGCCTTCGAGCTGTGGTTCGGCGCGGTCGGCCGTGAAGGCACGATCGCCCTCGGATCGGCGAACGGGCAGCGTAACCCTGAACGTTGTCCCGGCGCCTTCTTCGCTCTGAACGCCGATCTCTCCGCCGTGGATCTCCACGATCTCGTGGGCGATGGCCAGCCCGATTCCGCTGCCCTTCGCTCGGGCTCCGCTCTCGCCCTGGTAGTACATCTCGAAGACGTGCGGCAGCTCATCCGCCGGGATACCCACCCCGGAGTCCGACACCTCGATCACGACGCGATCCCGCCTCGGCAGGTCGGGTCGCATCCGCACCACGATCCGCCCGCCGCTCTCCGTGAACTTGAACGCGTTTCCGAGCAGGTTGCCGAGCACCTCGTTGCGGAGGCGGTCGCCATCCACTTCGATGATCGAAGGCGTCTTCGGGTCGACCTCGATCTCGAAACGAATGCCCTTTTGCTGCGCCAGCGCTTCGAAAGCTCGCTGCAGGCTCGTCTGCAGGTCGACTAGGTAGAGCTCCTCCATGTCGATCCGAAAGGCGCCGGACTCGTAACGACTCAGGTTTACGAGCTGGTTGACCTGTTCCAGCAACACGCCTACCTGTTCCTCCATCGCTTCGAGCGCGCTCTGCTGGTCCTCGGAGAGCTCACCGTACATGTCCTCCCGGAGCATCTCCGTATATCCGCCGAGAACGTTGATCGGCGTCTTGAGATCGTGCGTCACGATGCTCACGAACTCAGCCTTGAGCCGATTGAGCTCCGCCAGCTGTTGGGTCATCGATACGAAGGACCGGTTGAGGTCGCCGAGCTCGTCGCCGCGTTCGGCGATCAGCTCGGGCGGAGCCTCGAACTCGCCCTGGGCGACCTTGGCCATCGCTCGACGAAGCTGCTGGAGCGGGGTTACCAATCTGCCGACGATCAACACGCCGATCACGACAGCGAAACCGAGGGAGATCAGGACGGCGAACGGGATTGTCGTGGCGGACGAGCTCGACACCTCGGCCGCTCGCTCGGTTGCGGCTTCGCTTCTCAGATAGACGGCGGCGGAGATCGGTGCGAGGCTGAATTCAACCTTTTCCAGGACGGGACGCACTTCTTCAAAGAAAAAGTCGGTCGCGGCGGCCACCTCGCCGCCATAGACGAGCCTCTCGAGCTGCAAGGTAACGGTCTCTAAGCGTGTGACGCTGGCCGTCGTCTCGGCCGCTTCATCGCCATATCCGGCAACTTCGAGATCGGCCAGCTGCGTACGTGCGTTGCCCAGCGTCTCAAAAACGCCGGCTCGACTCTCCGGGCTCGGGTCTGCTATGTAGCTGCGCAGCGACGCGTCCACCTGACCGAGGCCGGTCTCGAGCCGGCTGAGCGCGACTTCGGCCGCTCCGTGCTCCGTCTTCAACTCGAACGCGATATCACGGATCTCATCGAGCCGCTGGATGGCGTAGAGGGCCGGCAAGACCAGCACGAGCGCCATGCAGCTCAGCGTTAGCACGAGTCCCCGGCGCAGGGTCATCTCCTTCACGAACTGAGGCTTCAGGGCTTCCATGGCTCTCTCGCCTACGGCTGCGTCACGATTCGCCGGATCCGCTCGACCTCTGCCTCGAGCTCCTGCACCCGCGTGCGTAGAGTCTGCACCTGGCCGGGATACGGGGAGCTGTCGAGCGAGGGAAGACGATCCGTCGCACGCCGATCCCACAGATCCGGCCATCGGGCCGCGCAATGCTCGGAGGCGGAACCAGCCCGCAGCCGTGGATCTTGAGCGGTCTCGGAACGGGAGCCCTCACCCGAGTTGCCGCTGCCCTGGTCAGGCTCGATCCTCGCCAGTTCCGACGGATCCTCATCCATCAGGTCGTAGAGCCCGATGTTCGCTGCCGAGGTCGCGCCGAAGCTACCGTAGAGCGAGGAAAGCTCGGATGCTTCCAGATCTGCCGGGCTTGGCCGCCGAGCCCCCATCTTGAGCGCGAGCAAGTAAAGCGATTCGCTGAACTGCCGGGCCCAGGAGGGTGTGGCTGCGTCCGTGAGCAGAAGGGCGGCCGATTCCGCCGCCAAGCTCCGCTGTGGAGACGGGTTTCGCGGATCCAGCTCGGCCGCCGCAACCAGAAGAAGAGCCTGTTGGCTGAGCGGAGAGTGACCGCACAGCTCCAGCACTTCGATAAGCTTGGCGTGCGCCCCCCCGTAGTTGCGGTCGCGCAGTGCGAACAAGGCCTCTTCCATAGTGCCCGGCGCCGCTTCCTCGGGAGGGGCGGGCGGCACAGGAATCGGCGCGGCCACCGGCTCCCGCTTCGCTGCGACGGGCTCGGGTGGAGGGTTCGACGAGCAGCTTGCGAGAAGGAAGCTCACGAGCGCGGTGACGCTGCGTCTTCCGATGCGAGTAGCACGAGACCTCATCATCGCTTGGACCCGCCGGTCAGCGTGCTCAGTGCTCTCGCCCAGGCCGCTTTCTGCCCGGCCGGTGAGCGCTGTGGGGCTCCGGCCGGTTCCGGTGGGACCGCTTTTTCGTCTGTCGCATCGGGTTCGACGGTTGGTTCGGGGCGCTGCGCTCCTGCCGCGAGATCGGTCTCTCCCCGCTCATGGATGCTGAAGAACGCGTCGACGACGCGTGACTCGAACTTGCTCCCGCGGAGCTTGGTGATCTCCGCCAGAGCTTCTTCGACGGGCCAGGCTTCTTTATAGGGCCGCTTGTGGGTGAGCGAGTCATAAACATCGATCACGGTCACGATGCGCGCGGATTCGGGGATTCCCTCGCCCTTGAGCCCAGCCTGATAGCCGGTGCCGTCCCAGTTCTCGTGATGATAGCGCGCGATTTCGGAAGCCATCTGGAGCAGCGGGAAACGGCTTCCGGAGAGAATCCCATGGCCGATCGTAACGTGCTCCTTGATGTGGTCGAACTCTTCTTTCGTGAGCTTGCCCGGCTTGAGCAACACGGCGGAGTCGATGCCGATCTTCCCCACATCGTGGAGCGGCGCCGCTCGGCGCATCACCTCGATCTGCTCTTCCGTCCACCCGAGCTCGCGAGCGAGAAGGGCGGAGAGGATGCCGACTCGCTTGGTGTGCTTCCCGGTTTCGTCGTCCCTGTATTCCGCCGCGAGCGCGAGTCGCTCGACGATCTCGAACTGAGCCTCCTCCAGATCCGCCGTCCGCTGGCGCACCTTTCGTTCTAGAAGCTGGTTTTGGTTTCGAAGGGCCAGCTGAAGAAAGCGTGTCTGGAGGAGGTTGAATACGCGTAGCCGAACTTCGGCCGGGCTAAGCGGCTTGTTCACGAAATCGCTCGCGCCGTTGGAGAGAGCGCGCGACTTGGCTTCCCGGCTCGTGTCCGACGTCAGGACGAGCACGGGCAGGAATTCGAAGTCGGGGACGACCGCGGGCAAGAGCTCGAGAACCTGAAAGCCGTCCACATGAGGCATCTTGAGGTCGAGCAGAATGATGTCGGGTTCGCCGGTGGCGCAGAGCTCGGCGACGCGGCGCGAGTCGGTCGTCGTCACGAGGTTTTCATATCCGGCGGGCTCGAGGACACGACGAAGCAACTCGACGTTCGGCGCCTCATCGTCGATGATGAGGATCCGAGCTCCTCGGATCTTCTCTTGGCCGAACTGCAGGCCAGCGCCCTCCCGGGGTGTAGGCAACACTCGCTTCGGGCTCCCACGCCTCAGTTTCGTCTTGCTCGTCGGTCCTGCGAATCAGCTCGATCCAGCTTGGTACCGAGCCGCATGAGGCACGGAGCATCGGTTGTGCCGCCCCCGGACTTGGACGGCGCGTCGCCGAGCGACTCGCGGACACAGGTTGTAACCGCAAGTCATTTAACGAGATATCTGGTATGGCCGTGCGCGTCCGGCATAGTCGCACGCTGGGAGCGGACGACGAGGGGCGCCTGCGGACGTAGCGGAAGTCCATGCGCGTCGCATTTTGCGCCTTGAGCTCTGCGATGTTTCGGGCGCGCGATGAACGCCTCTTCGACGAGCGGATGTCGCTGCAACGAGAGGCCTTGGCGTGGCGCGATCATGGGGCGGGCAGCTAAGCTCGGATGATGCAAGCGTCCGATTTGGCCGACAGACAGGCAGCCATTCTGGGCTGGTTGGAGCAGGCGTGGGAGTACGCCCTGCCGCGCCTGATCGAGAGCGCCGGCTGGCTCGCTCTGGGGCTGGTGCTCACCTGGGTGATCCGCTGGGCCATGGGCCGAGTCGAGCGGGCCGCCGAGGCCCGGACGGAAAACGTCCTGGACGATCAGGCGGCTCGGCTGTTTCGTCAGCTTCTCCTCATCTCGACGTTCTTCTTTACGCTCTGGAGACTGGCACTCGCCTGGAACCTCGTCACCGGAGCCTCGGCGGTGATCGGCGCGTGGATCGTTGCGCTCGCGTTTCCAACGAGCACTTTCGTGACCGGAGCGCTCCAGATGGTCATGGACCGTGTGGCTCCCCGCACGGAGACCACTCTGGATGAAACGGCGTTCCCGCTCGTCAACCGGATCGTCCGGGTATTGCTGGTGGCGGTCGCCGCCCTGATCGCGCTCGAGACCATCGGTATCAAAGTCACGCCTCTCGTGGCCGGCGCCGGCGTTGCCGGTCTCGCGCTCTCGCTCGCGGCCAAGGACACCCTCTCCAACCTCATCGCGGGCGTCCAGCTGATCCTGGACCGGCCGTTCAAGGTAGGAGACCGGGTCGAGCTGTGGACGATGCCGAAGGAGTACGGCACGTGGGGAGACATCCTGGAGATCGGGCTGCGGGCGACGAAGATACGTACGCCGGACAACCTGATCGTGATCGTGCCCAACAACGAGATCATGCGGCGCGACATCATCAACTACACGGCCTCGGGCGACCACATCCGTCTGCGCATTCCGATCGGGATCGCCTACGATGCGGACACGGCCCTGGCCAAGGAGCTGGTGATGAGGGCGATGAAGGAGATCCCCGGCATCAAGGAGAAGCCTGAGCCGGTCGTCATCGTCCGAAGCTTCGGTGCTTCGAGCGTAGACCTGGAGGCGAGGCCCTGGATCGCCGACGCCCGCAAACGCCGGACTATCGGCGATGCCGTGACGGAGCGGGTCAAGGAGCTGTTCGACGAGCACGGCGTTGAGATTCCGTACCCCAAGCGGGACATCTACATCCGGGATCACTCGAGCGGGGCCGCCGCCACGGGGCCGAGCGACTCGGCGTCCGCAGGCCCGGTGGAGCAAGACGAATGACGAACGCCGCAGTGCCCGGCAGGGCGTTCGGTTGCCGCTTGCTCTTCCTCTTGGCTTCGGTTGCCGGCTTCTCCGCGGTGCGGTCCGAGTTGCTGCACGCGCAGGCCGAGGTGCGGGTCTTCGAGACCGTGCAGCCCGAGACCGGCCGGCGTTCGCTTCACGTGCTGGAGGGGCTGTCGCCCGAAGAGATCCGCTCGGTGCAAAGGGCGCTCCGCCAAGCCGGTTTCGACGCGCCTTGGGAGGAGGGAGTTCTGGATCCGTTCACCCGCGGAGCCCTGCAGAGCTTCCAGACGCGGCGAGGCCTGGCCGTTTGCGCCTGCGTGTCGCTGGAGACCCTGATCGAGCTGGGGCTGCGGACGCGGGTAGCCGAGACGATTGTCTTGGAGCCTTTGCCGCCTGCCGGAACTCCAGACGTGCTCGGCGATGAGCGCCGGGGCCTGAAGGCGGCCGAAGAGGAGGACTCTCTGGCAGGCTACGTCGACTACGGCAGATACTACCCGTTCGGCGTGATCTACCTCACGCCGTTCATTCCGGCGCATCACGGTCAGGTGCACGGCCTCGCCGTAACCCACGGAAGCGGGCCGCCTCATGGCTTCGTCGGCGTCCAGGCCGGCGGGCTTCGCGTCGGAGCGGCGGTTGGCGGTGCGCCATCCGTACGACCTCCGCTCGTATCGTTCGGTCGGGTACCGATGCTGCCCAATGTGGTCCGGAGCGGCCACTGAGGTTGCCAGGAGAGGTTGCCGAGAATACTACGCGTTCGTAGTATTCCTGCCGCATACACAACGACCATCTGACCTACCTGAGGTCGCATCATTCGCGAGCTGGGTGGAAGTGAGGTTGGGGCGAATGACTCTCAAAATCCTGTCGCCGATTCACCGGGCCACGCGCCAGATCGGGTTGCATCTGGCCGATCAGACGGCCGCGCTCGGAGTGAGCAACGAAGAAGCGCATCTGCTGTCTTATCTGGAGGGCTATGGCCCGGCTCCGATCTACGAGCTCCAGAGAGTGTTCGGTCACCGACCTTCTACGCTCACCGGCATGATTGACCGGCTGGAAGATCGCGGATTCGTGTCGAGAGACCGGAACCCGGCCGATGGCCGCTCCTTTCTTATCTCGCTCACTGAGTCCGGGTGTGAGCTGGCAGGTCGGGTGTCGGGACTCGTCGAGCGGCTCGAAGCGAACGTCCTCACCGGAGTGGATGAGCGAGCGTTGAGTGGCTTCCGAGCCGTAATGGAAGCGATCGGCGGCGTAACGCAGGTAGACGTCAGGCAAGGGGAAAGGGCGGGGCAACCGTGAGACTTCCGGTTACGGCCATTCAAAGGCCGGTTTTGGCTTCCATGATGAGCGCGGCGCTGATCCTCTTCGGGGCCATTGGCTTCAGCCGTCTCCCCGTTCGAGAGTTCCCGGACGTGGATTCGCCCATCGTCTCGGTTACGACCGCGCTTCGCGGAGCCAACCCCCGCGTGATCGAATCGACGGTGACGGACGTGCTCGAGGAGGAGCTCAGCACGATTCCGGGGATCCGGACGCTGACCAGCCAGAGCGCCGAGCAGTTCAGCAACATCACGATCGAGTTCACGCTTTCACGCGATCTGGAGGAGGCCGCGCAGGATGTTCGCGACAAGGTCTCGCGCGTGCGCGGGCGACTTCCGCAGGAGATCGAGGAGCCGATCGTCACCAAACAGGACTCCGACGCCCAGCCCTTTCTCTGGATGGGACTATCCGGCGAGAACTACGACCTCATTCAGCTCTCGGTGATCGCCGATCGGGTCGTGAAGACCCGGCTCCAGGCGATCGATGGCGTAGCGCAGGCCCAAATACACGGCGAGCGGCGGCCCTCCATGCGGATCTGGATTTCGGCGTCCGAGCTGGCCGCCCGTGGCTTGACGGTCCAGGACATCGAGGCGGCGATCCGCAGCCGCAACGTGGAGGTGCCGGCGGGCCGGATCGAGTCCACTCGGCGGGAGTTCACCGTCCGGGCGCTCGGAGAGCTCAAGACGCCGAGTGAGTTCGGCAGCATGGTTGTCTCCAGCCTGGGCGGCCAGCTGGTCCGGCTGCGCGACGTTGCGCGGGTGGAGCTCGGGCCCGAAGACGACCGCGCGATCCTCCGCTACAATGGCCACACCGCGATCGCGATCGGCGTCGTGCGCCAGTCGAAGTCCAACCTGATCGAGATCTCCGACCGTGTGCGGGCCGAGCTGCCGAAGATCGAGTCCGAGCTGCCGCCCGGCGTCGATCTGAACATCGGCTTCGATCGGTCTACTTTCGTGCGCCGGTCGATCGAGGAAGCGCAGGACACGCTCATTCTCGCGGGGATCCTCGTGGTCGCGATAATCTTCCTCTTCCTGCGGAACCTGCGTGCCACGATCATCCCCGGCCTCGCGATCCCGACCTCGATCATCGCCGCTTTCGGGGCGATGTACTTCCTTGGCTTCACGATCAACAACCTGACTCTCCTCGCGCTGATTCTGGCGATCGGCATCGTCGTGGACGACGCGATCATCGTAATGGAGAACGCATACCGGCATCAGGAAGAGCTGGGGGAGACGCCGACGGACGCTGCGATGCGGGGAACGAGCGAGATCGCGTTCGCCGTGATTGCAACGACGATCGCGCTTGTAGCCGTGTTCTCGCCGCTCGCCTTTTTGCGCGGTACCACGGGGCGCCTGTTCAGCGAGTTCGGGATCTCGATGGCCGGAGCGGTCGTCATCTCGAGCTTCGTGGCACTAACTCTCACCCCGATGCTGAGCGCCAAGATCCTCAGAGTGCCGAAGCGGCACGGCCGTGTCTACTTCTTCCTCGAGCGCGGCTTCGTTCGGATAGCCGAGGTGTACAGGGTCAGCCTCGCCTGGGCCGTACGACACGGCCGGTACGTTCTCGGCGGCGCACTCGCCACCGTGCTTCTCGCCGTATGGGTGTTCGGCGCGCTGAAGCGCGAGTTCGTGCCGACCGAGGACCGGGGATTCTTCATGGCCATCACGGTCGCGCCAGAGGGCGCATCGCTCCAGTACACCGATGAGTACCAGCGGCGCATCGAGCAGATCGTGCTAGGAGTGCCGGAGATCGAACACCTGTTCAGCATCATCGGCTGGGGTGGCCAGGTGAACGGCGGCATCGCGTTCGCCAGGTTGACCGACTTCAGCGAGCGTGAGCGCTCGGTGCAGGATGTGATCTCCGAGATTCAGCCGCAGTTCTTCGCGATTCCTGGCGTCTTTGCGTTCGCCAACAATCCACCCGCCTTCGGCTGGGGCAGCCCGGTGCAATACGTAGTCCGAAACCCGGACTTCGACTCTCTGGGAGTTGGGATGGACCGGTTCACTCAAAGGGCCCGCCAGATTCCCGGGCTGATCAACGTCGACACGAACCTGAGGGTCAACAAGCCCGAGCTGACCGTGATCTACGACCGGGATCGGGCAGAGGACCTCGGCGTGCCGATCCGGGACGTGGCGAACACCCTCCAGACGATGCTGGGCGGCCGGGAGGTGAGCACGTTCACGAGCGAGAACAAGCTGTACGACGTACTCGTGCAGACCGCTCCGGACGAACGGGCCACCCCGAGCGACATGGCCGGCCTCTACGTGCGCGGTCGGGACGGTTCGCTTGTGGGTCTCGATGCCCTCGTACGGGTGGAGGAGAGCCTGAGCCCGCGGCAGTTGAACCACTTCTCGCGTGTGCGCTCGTTCACCATGACCGCCAACCTGGCGCCCGGTTTCACGCTCGGCGAAGCGGTGGATTCGTTGAACGCGGCTGCGGCGGAGGTCCTGCCTCGCGGGAGCACGACGGCGCTGGCCGGCGAGTCGAGAGAGCTGGAGGAGAGCGGCTCGGCCCTGCTGTTCGCCTTCATCCTGGCGCTCGTAGTCGTGTACATGGTGCTCGCGTCCCAGTTCGAGTCGCTGATCCACCCGTTCACGATTCTCATGTCCGTGCCCCTGGCGGTCACCGGCGCGCTGCTCACCCTGCTGATCGCCGGATCGACGCTCAACCTGTACAGCCAGATCGGACTGGTTCTGCTGGTCGGACTCGCGACGAAGAATTCGATTCTCCTCGTGGAGTACGCCAACCAGCTGAGAGAGCGCGGGCTGGATACGCTGGAAGCGATGCTGGAGGCGGGCCGGATTCGCCTGCGCCCGATCCTGATGACTTCCGTCGCGACGATTACCGCGATCATGCCGATCGCATTCGGCCTGGGGGCCGGTTCGGCCAGTCGGCGCCCTCTGGGGTACGCGATCCTCGGTGGGATGCTCGTGTCGACGACGCTCACGCTGTATCTGGTGCCCGTCGTTTATGTTCTGTTCGACGGGCTGCGCGCTCGCCTGGCGGCTCGCCGCCGCGCGCCGGCCCTTGAACCCGCGGAAGCACGCTAGCTTGCGCGCCCGAACGCTCGAAGATCAGGTGCTCGATGGAATACATGCGGGGTAGGCTGGCAGCCGTGGCGGCGCTTGGAGTAGCTGTTGCCGCGTGCTCGGACGCGGAGTCCACCGAGGGTGCCTTTGGTGGAGGCGCCCCGCCGGGGATGCCGGTGGAGGTGGCCGTGGCGCGCGAGCAAACGGTGATCGAGACGATTTCGGCCACCGGCCAGATCGAGGCGGAGCAGTCGATCGAGTTGCGGCCGGAGGTCGAGGGGCGGATCGTCGAGATCCTCGCGCGCGAAGGTACCGAGGTTCGGCGGGGCACGCCTCTTTTCAAGGTGGATGACGCGGAGCTCCTCGCCGAGGTCGCGAGGCTCACCGCTCTGCGTGATTTGGCCGCCCAGGCGCTGGAGCGGACGAAGGCGCTGATCGAGGAGCGGGCGACGTCGCCCGCTCAGCTTGACGAGGCCGAGGCGAACGCCAGAAGCACGCAAGCCGAGCTGGACCTTCTCCTGGTGAGGCTCGAGCGTACCGTCGTGCGATCCCCGTTTACCGGTGTGGTGGGGGAGCGCTACGTGAGCCTCGGCGACTTCGTCAACCGCACGACCAGCCTGACCACGCTTCAAACCGTGGACCCCCAGCGGGCGAGCTTTCAGGTTCCCGAGAGGTACGCCGAGGCGCTTGCCGTCGGTCAGATAGTGACGTTCCGCGTGGCGTCGGTTCGCGAGCAACAGTTCTCGGGTGAGGTCGAGTTCGTGGCCCCGGTGGTCCGGCTACCGAGCCGGACGATCACCGTGAAGGCCAGCGTCCCGAATCCGGAGCGCACCCTGAGGCCGGGGATGTTTATCGAGGCCGAGCTGGCTACCGATGAACGGCCGCAAGCCGTAGTGGTGCCAGAGGATGCGATTCTACCGCTGCAGGGAGCCGACTATGTTTGGGCCGTCGCGGAGGGCCAAGCCGCCCGTCGAGAAGTCCAGCTCGGAGTGAGGACGCCGGGCTACGTCGAGCTCACGGCAGGCGTGGCTGCCGGTGATACGGTGGTCGTAGGTGGGCTCGAGCGGCTCACCGAGGGGGCACCGGTCATGCCGATCCCCGTGGATCGAGGAGAGGCGGACAGCGCGGCTCCGTAACCCGGCTCTTAACGCGGCTCCGTAGCGCGCCTCAGTTGCCGTTCAGATAGCGCTCGGGGATCTCGTTGCCCTCCCGCTCCTGGTCCCAGGCGATGTTGACGACGAACCAGCGCTCTCCGTTCCACAGAAGCTGGATGCTGTTGATCCCGCGCTGGAAGACCTCGCCGTCTCTCCCCGATCTGCTCTCATACGTGCTGAAGACGTGCGCGAGGTTGCCGAATTCCTCTGTGGTTCGGCTAACCTCCGTCTCGTGGAAGCCGATCTGCTCCAGCGCCTCGCTGTTGTGCTCCACGTACTGCTCGGGTGTCCAGACCACATGCCGGATCGAGCTGTCTGGCGTCACCAGGGTCGGTACGAGGTCGGCTCCCGGCAGAAAGAGCGAGTGGAAGCGGTCCCAGTCGCGCGAATCGCCCTCGTCCCCGGAGATCACGTCGTAGAGAGCCTCGATGATCGCGTCGACCGACTCGACGTCATCCTTGTCGGCCTGCTGAGCCGCGGCAGGCGCGCTGATCCACAGGAGAGCGACGGCGAACAGGGCAACGCGGGATCTCAGCGGGCGCCGCACGCGTGGCAGGTCTGACTGCGTTTTCATGTTTGGGGCTCCGTCCGGTGTGAGCGAGAGACAGGGACCCCCCATATTATCCGTCGCACGCAGCGTCGTCCAAGGAGAGGCCGGGCGCCGCTCGATGCGTGGAGGTCTGAATGAGCCAGACGATCGCCGCAGCCCCCGGTGAACCGGTTTCGGTGACCGATAAACGCAAGCTCCGGCAGGACTTCGGGTCCGTTGGTGATGCCCTTCTCGAGCGACTTCTGACGCGTCTCGCGCCGGTCACCGAGCCGGCGGATCGGATCGAAGTGGAGATCCCGTTCACCGGGAAAGCGCTCGGCAGCGTCCCGCGCGCTTCAGCCGCCGACGTGGCCCAGGCTGCCCGAGTGGCTCGAGCGGCCCAGCCGACATGGGCAGGCAAGGACTTCAGGGAACGGAAGATACCGTTCCTCCGGTTCCACGATCTCCTTCTCGAGCGGCAGCGGGAGGTGCTCGACCTCATCCAGCTGGAGTCCGGCAAGGCCCGAGCCGACGCCTTCGAGGAGGTCGGGGACGCCGCGCTCGTCGCACGCTATTATGCGCTCCACGGCTGGAAACACCTGAGGCCTCGCCGCAGAAGGGGCGTGCTTCCGGGTCTGACGACTGCCCGAGAGATTCGTCACCCTGTCGGCCTGGCGGGATTCATCGCGCCATGGAACTACCCGCTCAGCCTGGCGATTAGCGATGCGATCCCCGCTCTGCTTGCCGGCAACGCGACCTTGCTGAAGCCGGATCCGAAGACGCCTTTTACGGCGCTCTGGGTCGTTGATTTGCTCTATCAGGCCGGGCTGCCTGCGGATCTGCTTCAGGTCGTTGCGGGCGGAGCGGCGACCGGAGCGGCTGTGATCGAGGAGTCCGATTACCTCGCGTTCACGGGGGGCACGGCGACTGGACGCACGGTCGCCGCCAGCGCGGGCGCGCGGTTGATCGGTTTCAGTCTCGAGCTCGGCGGGAAGAACCCGATGCTGATCTTGGCCGACGCGGATCTGGAAGCCGCGGTGCCGGGAGCCGTCCGTGGCTCGTTCGCGAACGCCGGTCAGCTTTGCATTGCCTTCGAGCGCATCTACGTGGAGAAGTCCATCGCCGATGCCTTTCTCGATCGGTTTGTGGAGGCGACGCGATCTCTCCGGCTGGGGCGAGAGCTGGACTTTGCGGTGGACGTGGGCTCCTTGATCTCGCGCGAACAGCTGGAGAAGGTCAAGGCCCACCTTGAGGATGCGCTGTCCAAGGGAGCTCGGTTGCTGGCTGGCGGTCGATCCCGGCCGGACATCGGCCCCTGTTTCTTCGAGCCGACCATCTTGCTGGATGTTACGGAAGAGATGCGTCTATGCGAAGAGGAGACGTTCGGTCCGATCGTGGCCGTGTATCCCGTGGATTCCGTGGATGAAGCGATCGAGCGGGCCAACGCCACTCCCTACGGCCTGAACGCGAGCGTGTGGACTCGCGACATCCGAGAAGGCCGGAAGGTCGCTGGCCGGATTCGAGCCGGCACCGTGAACGTCAACGAGGCGTACTCCGCGGCCTGGGCGTCGGTGGACTCGCCGATGGGCGGCGTCAAGGCCTCCGGAGTGGGGCGACGTCACGGGGCCGAAGGTATCCGCAAGTTCACCGAGGGCCAGACGATCGCCGCGCAGCGCGGCCTGCCGCTCGCCCCGCACGGGCGGCTCGACGGGGAGCGCTTCAGCCGGGTGATGACGTGGGTCCTCCGTCTGCTGCGGAGGATTCCGCTTCTTCGGTAGAGTGCGCCCATGAGCGAATTCGCTCGACCGAGACTCGTGCTCAGCCGCTGCCTCGAGCTCGAGAACGTCCGATACAACGGCGAAAAGATCTCTTGCGACTTCGTGAGAGAGGTGGAGCCGTTCGTCGACCTCGTGCCGATCTGTCCAGAAGTGGAGATCGGCCTCGGGGTTCCGCGCGACCCGATCCGCTTGGTCCAGGGAAAGAAGGAGGTCCGTCTCTACCAGCCTTCGACTCAGCGCGATCTCACGACCGAGATGGGCGTCTTCGCCGAGCGATTCCTTTCGGGGTTGCCGCCGGTCGACGGATTTCTACTCAAGAACCGCTCGCCTTCCTGTGGGATCAGCGATGTGAAGGTGTACGCGACCGCGAGCGCGCCCGCCTCCTCCGGCAAGCGCGCCGGCATGTTCGGTCAATCGGTGATCGAGCGCTTCAGCGATCTGGCCGTGGAGGACGAGGGGCGGCTGAGGAACGTCCGCATCCGGGAGCACTTTCTGATGAAGCTGTTCGCTCTCGCAGCGCTCCGAGAGGTGGCTGATAATGGATCGACCCGGGAGCTGATCGCCTTCCATGCCCACTACAAACTCGTGCTGATGGCCTATGATCCGAAGCGGCTGCGCGAGCTCGGCCGGCTCGTGGCCAACGGAAGCGGCGTGTTCTTCGCTAGTCTCGTCGCTGAGTACCGAAAGGGTTTCGCAGCAGCGCTGCGCAAGCCGCCCCGTCACCAGCCAGCCTTCTTCCAGCCCTATCCGGACGAGCTGATGAGCGCCTCCGATTCGGGGAAGGGGCCGGAGGAGGGGCCCTCGATATCGTTAACGGAGGGAGGAATGCAGTGAGTCTTCGACAGAGCCTTGGACGGTGCCTCTTAGGAGCGACGATCGTTCTCTCATGCACGGTTCCGGTGCTCGGGCAATCGGTGGAGACGCAGCTGCTCGTTCGAGCGGTGTCGAAAGATGCCAAGATCATCGGTTCGAACGTGGGCGGCGCCGAGATCACGATCCGGGACGCGCAGACGGGAGAGGTGTTGGCGCGCGGGACACAGCTCGGAAGCACGGGGAGCACCGAGCTGATCATGACCAAGCCGCGGGAGCGGGGCGCAACCGTGTTCGATACGGAGGAGGCGGGCGCCTACCTGGCCACGCTCGAGCTGGCGGCTCCGAGGCTCCTCGAGGTCACGGCGGAGGGTCCGCTCGGGACCACTCAGGCCATGCAGCGCTCTTCCAAAACGATCTGGCTCGTGCCGGGCCGCGACGTGCTCGGCGAAGGACTGGTGATCGTCCTCAACGGATTCACGATCCGGCTCGAATCCCCGCTACCGGACGGGATCTCCCCGGCAGGAGGGCCGATCGGCGTGAAGGTCCACGTCGAGATGCTTTGCGGATGTCCCCTCACGCCCGGCGGCATGTGGGACTCCGACCGGATCGAGATACTCGCCCGGCTGTCGAGTGCGGGTGAGGTGGTCGCCGAGACGCCGCTCACTTACCTGGGCGAGCGCAGCAAGTTCGGCGGCGCCATGGTCGCCCCGCAGGCGGGGGCATACGAGTTGGAGGTTCTCGCGATCGACGCCGAGCGCGCCAACTTCGGGCGCCTCGTGCACCGGGTGACGGTTACCGGCGGCTAGCGCGCCCGGGGCTGACCGCGTCGGGGCTGACTCCGCCGATCAGCCCCACGACGACTCAGCCCGTGAAGACCGCGAGGTTGACGAAGAAGATGATCCCCGGTTCCGGTATTTGCTGTCCGTTGAACGGGTTCTTCGTGTTCAGATGGTTGACGTACTGTTGGTTCCAGAAATTCTCCACGCCAGCGTCCAGCAGCAGGTTCTTGAAGATCAAGACCCCACCCCGGATGTCGCCCAGCGCGTACCCCTCCGTCGGCACCTCGCCCTTGATGGTGGCTACGCGGTCTTGGTCCGCACGGCCCTGCACGAGTCCCTGCAGGTACCATCGATCTCCCGGGTGGTCGTAGCGCAGACCGAGAGATCCGCCGAACGGAGTGACACCGAGAGCCGGCTCCTCGAGGAAGGTGTCTTCACCCCACAGATAGTCGACGCCCGCCATCAGCGTCAGGGTATGGGAGAGCAGGAACGACGCCGAGGTCTCGAGACCCCAGTACGTGGCGTTCCCGTTGATGTATCGGTACACGGGAAGCGGGCTCAATGGAAGTCGCTTCGGGAGATCTTCATCGGGGATCAGGGTGATGTAATCGTCGATTCCCCGGTAGAAGCCGTTGAAGCTGAACGTCACGCGCTCGTACGCCGCATCCAGCCAGATATCACCCTGCGTGCTTCGCTCGGGCGCGAGTCCCGGGTCCCCTAGCACCTCGTTGGCCATCTGCGCCTTGGAGGCCGGGAACCGATCCGAGTATCGCTCCAGAGCGTCGGCGGTCCGGACGACCGAGCCGACGCCGAGGGACAGCGTCCAGTTTCGCGAGAGGGCAAAGGCCGCCGACACCGCGGCGCTGAAGTTGGTCTCGCTCTGGTCCAACTGAGCGACCGTGTTTTCGAGGAAGAAGTCGCTGACGATCGAGCTGTCGCCACTCGCGCTGACCAGGTCGAGCCGGATCGAGGCGGAGACGCTCACGTTTTCTCCGATGGCCTTCGTTGCCTTTCCGAAGAGCCCACCGTCCGAGATATGCGCGTCCGGCCAGATCACATCTTCGAACAGGAGCATGTTGTTCGATTGCCGCTCGACCGTGCGGAGAGCGTTCTGGATCTTCAGGTAGTAGTCGCCTCCGACCTCGAAGGACCAGTCGTTTGCCGCCCGCAGGCTGGCCGCCGCGCGTCCGCCCCAGGTCGTCGACTCCGCGTCGGCCCCTACGTCCAGGGCGAAGGGAGGAATCCGATCGGGGTTGTCTTCCGCGGTTGGCTTACCGTCGTTCGTCATCCCATGCGTGACCTTCCCGAAGTATCCCTGTACATCGAAAGAGCTGAGCACTCCCTGAGCACGCTCCAGCTGCCAGCGCGCCGAAGCGGTGGGCACGTGGAAGAACTTCGCGTTCAGCAAGCGTCCGGCGAACTCGACCGGCCCCTGTCCCTGATACCCTCCCGAAAGCGTCAGCAGAGAGCCGGTCCCCGTGTCGAATCCGAGCTTCACTCGTCCCTCGCCGGACGTGAAGTCGGCCGGGATCTCGGTGCCGTCGCCGGACTTGTAGCTGTTGCCGGTGCGGTAGGCTCCGTGCGTCCAGTAAGCCACGCCGCCGCCTCGGCCGGAGAGCGTCCCGGATACGTCCGCGGCGTTGCGGTTGGAGTCAAAGCCGGCGCCGAGGCTGGCACTTACGCCGTCCGCTTGCAGGAACTCGGGAGTCTCGACGCGGATCGCCGTCAGATTACCCGCCCCCCAGGTGAGCGCGTAGGGCCCCTGCACGACCTGCATCTTGGCCATTGACGTCGGGTCCACATGACCGAGTTGTGAGTCCATGCGGGCCGGACCGCCAGGAAAGACTCGGGCGCCGTCGATGTAGGCTCCCACCTCCGTCTCGCGCAGGCCTCGGACTGCCGGATCCAGGCCCAACGGCCCACGTCGCACGGCGTCGTTTCCCTGGAGCAGCCGTAGGCTCTCGCCGGGATCCTGGAGGTTGGCTTCTGACAGCTCCCGCTCCTCCAGCTGGGCGATCGGCTGCAGGTCGGGACGGAGCACGCTCACCTCGATAGCGGCCGCTTCCACCGGCCGGACCTGCAGCCGGACCTGCACGTCCATCGACATGCCGGGCTCAACGCTCACGCGGCGCTCCTCCGTGCGGAAGCCGATCCGCGAAAAACGAACCACGTACTCGCCTGCATCGAGCTCCAGGCTGAAGCGCCCGCTCTGATCGGTCATCGTCTCGGCGTCGAGTCCACGAACGGAGACGAACACCTCCTCGAGGACCGCTCCTTGATTGTCGATGACGGTTCCGGCGACCCTGCCCGGCTCTTGGGCGGCCGCCGTGCCGGAGAACAGGGCAAATGCAGCGGCAGCTAGAGCCAGGCTCCGCCGGGCGCTGGCCTGCTTGCGCCGTGTTGTTGGTCTTTCCTCTGACGGATGTCTATCCACGTGTGGTGCCTCCTCGACTGATCGACTGAAGAACATCCGCGCGGCGACTCAGGCCGCGGCGCGCTCGCTGTCAGGCTGAATGTCGAATCAGGCGAGGAAAGAAGGTGCGTTGGCGAAGGGCAGGAGGTATGAGGCTTCCAGACTGCGTGGGGCGACCAAGACTGCTCTACCTACGGTCGTCGGTACTTCGGCGGCCGCTCTGTGAGTGAGGTTCTGAGCCGTCGCGCCCTCCGGCGGAGCGCTCTCGCAGCAGGTGTCGACGCAGGTGCACCCGTCGTGCTCGTGCTCGTCGGCTGGTACATCGCCGGCTGGTGCGTCGCCGGCCGCCATGGCGTGCTCGTGCTCGCTGCCGGCCTCGGGCGACGCAGTACCGTGCGCTACGTGATGAACGTCCTGGTCCGCCACAGATACTGCATCGTGGCTCGGGCAGCTGTTTTGGAACGCCTGCCCGCCGGCGACAATGAAGGCGAGCAGCGCGGCCAGGGCCGTAGCTCGTCTCCGGTACCCGGCTGATGCCAGGGAGCTAATCACCGGCCGTCACTCAGCTCGACCAGACGTGCGTTTCGGGGCGAAAGACAACCCAGCTGAACCAGAAGTGGTTTCCGTGTGGAACGCTGCGCAGACGCTCTCCCTCGAGCGGGCCGGATTCGGCTCTTCCGGCCAGATTCCAGGTCGACCCCGTCTCCCGATCTCGCAGAATGCCGTTCATCCATTCGAATGTAAGTGTCCGCTCGCCGACCACGCGATCGAAAACCGCGGTCTGTCCCACATCCCGACCCGCGCCGGTGCGCGATTCATCAACGGCGCTCGACGCTCCAGGGGTCCACACGACAACCATCTGGAGGCCATCGGCCTCATCGTTCACCACTCCGACCTCGGAAAGGCGACTGAACGCGACGGCCCAGCCGTCGCCGACGTCGAGCGCCACGATACGCTCCATGGCCGGAAGCTGCGGATCGGCGTCAGCCTTGAAGAACATGGGCATCGGGGAGCCTGCCGGATCGTCATAGCCGACGTACGGGTTTCGGCCGTATTCGCGTCGGTGCCCGGTGTCGCGCGATAGGACGAGCGCATCGGGATAGAGCGCCTTGACGGTCTCCCACGCGAAGGTGTTGGCAGGGACCAGCTCAAGCATGGTATCCAGCAGCTCGCCGACGATGGCGACGCCTACGGCCTGCTGCCACCAGCTCTCCGTCTGCCGATCGTACATGATCAGGTCCGAGTGACGGAGGCGGCCGGTTGTCCCGAAGTCCAACGTCCGGTCGGCCACCTGACGATCAAAGACGAGCGCCGTGTTGCACAGCGGGCAGAACGTGACCGCAACCGGCAGCCCCCCCACGTTGTCGTTGACGATCTCGTGCCAGATGAGGATGGCGAGAGGATAGGCCTTCACGGCGTCGCCGTATTCGATCACGACCACTGGCTCCGAACCAGCCAGCCACTCATCCGCCGCCTGCAGCGACTCGAAGTTGGGAGCGTCAATGGCCGGAATGCCGTCCTTCGGCGGCCCGCCCGAGACGATCTCGTCCGGTGAGACCGAGATCTTCGAAAAGTCGGTCTTCCAGCGGTCACCCCGGCCGATCTGGGCCGCATCGACGGTCGGCTGGCCCGGCTGGATCGCCGAGACGGAAGAGCTCTCTTCTTTGCTTTCCACCTGCCCACATGCGGGAGCAACCGTCAGGGCCAACGCGCTCGCTAACGGGGCGAGTGAGCGCAGGCCTCCCCTAAAAGACATTACGATCTTCATTCCATAACCATCCATCGGCTCGACAGCCGCCTCGTGCGATTCCGGCGATGCCACGGTTGCGACGGTTGCGTTGGCGTCGAACGTGAAACACCCTGGTCGCGCGGGCTGTTCCGGGAATCGCAGGCCCGCACGATCGCCATCTGATAGGAGAGGGTCGGGATGCCGAGGATCGCACTCGTTCAACAAGCGGCTGACCAGGATCGGGAGGCGAACCTCGAGCGAGCCCTTCAGGCGATGGGGAAGGCGGCCGAGCAGGGCGCCGAGCTCGTAGCTTTCCCGGAGCTGGCCATTGATCGCTTTTTCCCGCAGCGAGCGGAGGACTCGGCCGCGGCCGAGCTGGCGGAAGAGATTCCCGGCCCGCTCACCGATGTCGTGTCCGCCAGAGCAAGTGAGCTCTCGCTCGTGACCGTGTTCAACATGTACGAGCTGGATGAGGATGGCCGGACGTACGACAGCTCGCCGGTCATCGATGCGGACGGGCAGTTGCTCGGCGTGACACGGATGACCCACATCACCGACTACACCTGCTTTCACGAGCGCTCCTACTATGCGCCCGGCGATCGAGGCGCACCTGTATACGATACCCGGGCCGGCCGCATCGGCGTGGCGATCTGCTACGACCGGCACTACCCGGAGTACATGCGCGCCCTCGGCGTGGCCGGTGCGGAGATCGTGGTCATTCCGCAGGCGGGCACGGTGGGTGAATGGCCGGAAGGGCTATACGAGGCCGAGGTTCGCACCGCCGCTTTCCAAAACGGCTACTTCGCCGCGCTCTGTAACCGGGTCGGAGTCGAGGACGAGATGACCTTCTCAGGGGAGTCTTTCGTCGTGGATCCGGAGGGACGGGTGGTCGCGAGAGGCGCCAGCAGAGAAGAGGACCTCGTGACGGCCGATCTCGATCCCGCGATGTGCGGCGCGTCGACCGCTCGCAAGCTGTTCTGGAAGGACCGGCGTCCGGAGCTCTACGCGAGCTGGCTCGGCTGAACGGCCGGCCGAAGCGGCTGCCTTGCGTCGACGACCGATCGCCTAGCCGGCGAACCGACCGAAAGCAGCCAGGCCCCCGCCGCGAGTACGAGGGATCGGCACCGAACTTCGAGCGGGATCCCGTGCAGTCGCCCGCTCTCGAGCACTCCCCGCACGAGCTCACTGTCCGCGCTCCCGATGGAGAGGCCTCCCGTGATCCGAAGCAGCTCGACGCCGGTCTCGCGCTCCAGCGCGTTCCACAACTCGTAGGAGCGCCGCACCAGCGGGACGTAGAGGGGATGCTCGGTAGCGCCCGGTCTCGGGGTGCGCGGAGACCGAGCTCTTGGCTATACTAGTCACCCGCATCTTCAACGGGGCGCCGGTCTGTCGCGCGTCGATGCCCGATGCCGCTCCAGCAGCGCCGTTACGGGAGGGATCCGCATGGAGGCTGAACGGAGTGGGTCGATGGTCGAGCGGATGCTGGGCGCCGCAACGCTGAAAGTCGACACGTACGAAGAGGTCGAGCACGACGAGACGGCGACCGGGCAGGCGGCGACCGTGGTCGGGATCGTCGCGGTCGCTTCGGCGATCGGTGGAGTCGGGGGCGGCAGCACCGGGCTGATCGTCGGGCTTCTGTCCGCGTTTGCAGGCTGGCTCATCTGGTCGGGGCTCACCTACCTGATCGGCACGGCGATCTTCGATGGAAAGGCTACGTGGGGCGAGCTCCTCCGCACGATCGGATTCGCGCAGTCGCCCGGCGTCCTGTACGTCGTGGGCATCATCCCGATTCTCGGTGGGCTCGCGAAGCTGGGCATCTGGATCTGGCTCCTCGTCGCGGGGATCATCGCGATCCGGCAGGCGCTGGATGTCGATACCACGAAGGCGGTCCTGACGGCGCTCATCGGGTGGGGCGTCTACGTCATCTTCGGCATCATGATGGCGGTCTTCTTCGGCCTCGGTGCCGCCGTTTTCGGCTGATCTCGCTACAGGCTAGATGCCGAGGATGGACTTCGGCATGTGCATCGAGACCAGCATGTGCGGAACGTCCACCACCTCGGATATCTTGAGATCGCCGGCCAGAGACGCCAACGAATAGGCTTCGTAGCGAGAAAGGCCGTGCTCGGCGACCAGGTAGTCGATCATGTACCGGGTCGCCTTCCTGGCCGCCTCGTCGATGGTCGTGCCGAAAGCCGTAACGCCGTAAAACTCCTCCGTCTCGTACTGAGGCTCCTCGATCGCCCGCCCGCCCTTGATCACGTTCACTTCGTACACAATGCGCATCGGGGCCTCGATAGCGGTGCCGGCCACCTCGCCGTCGCCCTGGGCGGCGTGCGTGTCTCCGATCGAGAAGTTCGCGCCGTCTACGAAAACCGGGAAGTAGACCACCGTGCCGATGGTGAGATGCCGGTTGTCCATGTTCCCGCCGTTCGCTCGGGGCGGGATCGTCGAGAGCATGGAATCGGTCGCCGGAGCCACGCCCATCACGCCGGCGAACGGGCGGAGCGGGATCCGGATTCGGTCGGAGAACCGGGCGACCGTGTCCCCCGGTGCGAAGCGCCACGTCTTCAGAAAAGGCTCCGGAAACTCCTCGGCCAAGAAGCCGAATCCCGGGAAGATGCCATGCCAGCCCCAGTCACCGATCTCGATCTCGTGGAGCGTGACCGCGAGCACATCGCCTGGCTCCGCTCCCTCAACGTAGACCGGGCCTGTCAGCGGATGGATCGGGTCGATAGAAATGTTCAACACATCCTCGGCTGTCGACTCCGGGCCCAGCTGGCCGTGGGTCGCTTCCTCAGTGTAGACCTCGACTATCGCTCCCGACGGGACCTTCAGGGCAGGTGGGACCGCGGCGCTGAACTTGTTGTGAGTCTGGTCGCGCCCGAGCCGGTGCTCTGCGGCGGGCCTCGCTCCAGCCTGGCTCTCCTGGCTTCCCCCGGCTTTCTGGTCGCCCGAAGCGCGCGCCGGCTGCTCCGTCTCGGGTTGCCCACAGCCCACCACAAGCGAGACGATCAGCGCAAGGGTCCAGCGATACTTCGCCATGATCCACTCCTTCAGTGAGTTGCTTGCGTTGCGGGTTCGGCTTGCGGGCGCCTGGCCAGCGCTGCCGTGCTGAGAACGATCAACGAGAAGCCGGACAGGCTGAGCGCACGGGGAGTCTCCCCGAAGAACGAGAAGCCCCAGATCGCCGCGAACACGATCTGAAGATACCCGACCGCCAGCGCCCGGCCCGCCGGCTCCTCTCGAAGCCCCTTGGTCACGTACACCTGTCCGAGCTGAGTCGAGATGCCCACACCCAGCAGTACGAGCCATTCGGGGCCCGTTGGTAGCACGGGCTTCAGCGCGGCCAGCGGTAGAGATCCGAATAGGCTCACGATGGCAAAGTAGAAGACGATCACGAGCGGTTCCTCGGTCTTCGTCAGAGCCCGAACCGCCACGTAGGCGGAGGCGCTCAACAGGGCTCCGAGGAGGGCCGCCACCACGGCAACGTGGTCGAGCTCGCTCGGTCCTGCGCCGAACAGGAAGGTCGGCCTGGCCACGAGTAAAACGCCGGCAAGGCTGCCTGCCACACATGCTCCCTCGAAGGCGCGTAGGCGCTCCCCGAGCAGCACCGCAGCGATCAGCGCCGCGAAGATCGGGTTCGTGTACTGTAGAACCGTCGCGTCGGCGATCGGCAGGTGAACGACCGAGTAGAAGAAGCAGAGAAGGGCGCCGAATCCGAGCAACCCGCGAAACAGAAGCATCCGCCTCCGCTCGCCCCACGGCGAAATGCCCCGTCTGCGGAGATAGATCCAAGTCAGACCAACCGCGATCAGGGCCCTCGCCAGCACGACCTCGGCAACGGGTATCCTCTGACCCGCCGTCTTGACCAGTAGGGACATCAGGCTGAAGAAGAGAGAGGCCACCAGCATGTGGCGCAGCCCCACCGGCCATCGCGCCAGCACGCCTCAGTCCTGAGGCAAGGTGACGATGAGCACCAGCAAAGTCAGGAAGGAGAGGGCTGCGCCCGCAAGGAACGCCGCCGGCACGTCCCACAGGCTCACGACCGCGCCGATCGTGATCGGCCCGAGCGTCTGACCCAGCCGCAGCAGCATTGCGGTGAGCGAAAGGAAGGCGCCCCGCTGATCCTCCGGTGCGTAGTCCGCCAGAAGAGTCAGGATGGTTGGAATCGAAACGGCAGCTCCGACGCCGAATACGGCGGCCGGGATCACGAGCTGCCAGGTCTCCCGTGCCAGCGGGAAACCGAGCATGGCGACGCCGTACAGGACAAACCCGGCTCGCACAAGCCGCACCTTGCCGAACCGGCGAGACAGCTGGCCCAGGCGCGTGGACGCGATCGCCGTGACGATCGAGCCGCTGGACATGACGACTCCGATGGCCAGGCTGGTCGCACCGAAAGAACCTCCCGCCAACGCCGGGAAGAAGGCCAGATACGAGCCGAACAGCATGATAAAAGTGGTGATCGTGGCGAACATCATCCCGGCGATCGCCGGCGTGGTCAGCGCGCGGCCGACGCGCGTCATGTAAGTGCTCAGCGAGGTGTTCGAGGCGGGGTATTCGCCGGGCAGGCCGATCAGCACGAAAACGGCTACCGGAAAGGCGAGGAGGGAGAGTAGGAAAGGGTAGTTCCATCCCAAGAGTGCCAGGGCGCCGCCGATCGCCGGATAACTGGCCGTCCCCACGCTCAGAACCGACGCGTTGTACCCCATCGCCTCGGTGCGGACAGGTCCGGAGTACAAATCGCTGATGATCGTCAGGTTGAGCGCCCCCAGAGACGCGCCTCCCACGCCCTGTAAGAGACGGAGGGCGAGGAGCATCTGGAAATCACGCGTCAGAGCGCAGAGGCCGCCGGCGATGCCGAAGAGCACGAGCGACGGCACGAGAACCGGCTTGCGTCCCCAGCGATCGGCCGCGAGGCCGAGGACGGGAGTCAGAAAGATGCCCGGGACGGTAAAGGCGCTGATGAGCCACCCGACACGCGCCGGGGAGACATGAAGCTCCCGGGAGATGAGTGGAAACGCGGGTGTGATGCTCGACACCGCGAGAACCGCGATCAGGGTGACCGAAAACACGACCTGGAGATTCCGGTCCCGATAGATACGAGCCTCGGCGTGTCTCACGAGCTCAGCATACGAGATGCGCGGGCACATCTCCTGCCCGAGGCCCACGCGGGGTGGGAAGGTCCCACC